>NZ_JBHWIJ010000170.1:0-18275 GCF_042732255.1 Kitasatospora sp. NPDC059803
GCGCGCGGGGGGGCGGGGGCCCCCCCCCCCCGCCCGCCCGGGGGGGGCGCGCACCCGCGCCCGCCCCCCGCGCCGGCCGGCGGGCGCCGCCGCCCCCCCGTCGCGCGTTTCACCCGGGCGGCGTAAGGTGGTGCCCTACTCGCCAGTAACTTGGCGTTCGGAAACCGCAGTGAAGGGCAGGCCACCCCCCATGACCACCGCGACCCGCAGCGAGTTCGACCAGGGCATCGCCCTGACCCGGCACCCTGACGAGCCCGGCCGCTACGAGGCCGAACTCGGTGCCGGCTGGCAGATCGGCGGCGGGGTCAACGGCGGGCTGCTGCTCGCCGTCGCCGGACACGCGCTGTCGCTGGAGCACGGCGACCACCCCGACCCGGTGTCGATCAGTGGTTACTACCTGTCCGCCTCCACGCCCGGCCCGGCCACCGTCCGCACCGAGGTGCTGCGCACCGGCCGCGGGCTCTCCACCGGCACCGCCTCGCTCAGCCAGGACGGCGTGGAGCGGCTGCGGGTGGTCGCCAGCCACGGCGACCTCTCCACCGCCGACGGCGAGGTGCGCACCAGCGCCCAGCCGCCGCAGCTGCCGCCGCCGGACCAGTGCATCGGCGTCGAGCACGCGCCCCGGGAGCTGATCGCCCAGGCCGAACTGCTGGAGCGCTTCGACCTGCGGCTGGACCCGGCCACCATCGGCTGGGCGCTCGGGCAGCCGTCCGGCAACGGGCGGATCCAGGGCTGGTTCCGGCTCGCCGACGGCCGCGATCCCGACCCGCTGCTGCTCCTGCTGGTCGCCGACGCGCTGCCGCCGGTGACCTTCGACCTGGGCATGCCCGGCTGGGCCCCGACCGTCGAACTGACCGTCCACCTGCGGGCCAGGCCGGTCCCGGGCTGGCTGCGGGTCACCCACGCCACCCGCAACGTGGCCTGCGGGTACTTCGAGGAGGACGCCGAGGTCTGGGACGAGTCCGGCCGCCTGGTCGCGCAGTCCCGACAGCTGGCCCGGGTGCCGCGGAAGGCGTGAATCACATCGTCTTACCGTCGGTTACATTCCTGTGACACGCCGTACGTGTGCGGCGCGCGCGGATGGGGAGATAGACGGTCAGCGGCGAGCCGGCCGCTGACCGTCACCTGCCGACGCCAGGAGCCATTCGATGAGCCATAGTGGCCGCGCCCGCCGCAACTCCGACTGCACCGCCGGCGGCCCGCGACCCACGGTGCGGGCGCCGCACCAGCGGCGGCGGGTCGAGGGGGCCGAGCAGGCGTTCGTCATCGGGATCCTGACCAGCGCGGCCGACTTCGCCCGGGCCCGCGCCTGGGGGCTGTCGAACGCCGCCGACCACGAGCAGTACCTGGCCGAGACCGCCGAGTTGCTGGCCGACGCCCTGGAGCGCTTCGACACCGTGCGGGCCCGGATGTTCCACCCGCAGGACTTCGCGGAGTTCTGCGTGCTGCACGGGCTGGACCCGGCCGAGCCGCTCGCCCGCGACCGCTACCTGGTCAATCCGCCGTTGCAGACCCAGCTGTTGGCCTATCAGGGCGAGGAACTGGCCGGGGACTTCGTGCCGCGCCTGGTCCGGGCCCGGGAGAGCGGGCTGACGCTCTGCCACGCCGACCTGCTGCTGGACGGCGGCCTGTCCGGGGCCGCGGGCGAGGTCGACGAGGAGCACGCCCGCTGGGTGCGCGCCGCCCGTCAGCGCGGCGCCGAGGTGTTCCGCCGGATGCTGGTCGGCGCGGGCGCCGGGGTGTACGAGCTGCGGCTGCGGGTGGACGCGCCGGGCGGGCGGCTGACCGCGGCGGCCCGGGTGCTGCAGTGGGAGGACGGAGTGGTCCGGATCAACGACGAGGACCTGGAGCTGGTCTGCGCGGTGCTGTGCGCCGGATTGGCGCTGGAGCTGCCGGGGGTGGCGGTGCTGCACGGCTCGCAGGGCTCGGTGGCGGCGGGCGGCGCCCGCGGCGCAGCCGCTGACGAGCACTTCCTGCCGGCCTCCTGGGCCTGGTCGAGCGGCGGGCAGGACTGGGCGCCGGCTGCCGGGCCGGTGCGGTTGGACGGCGTGGCGGCGCAGCCCGGCTACAGCCTGGGGACGGTCTGCTGAGCCGGCCGTGGACGCGCGACGGCGCGGCCCCCGGGATGTGGGGTGCCGCGCCGTGACGTTTCTGCAAGGCCCGGGGCGTGGCCCGGACCGCGGACCGAGCCGACGGGAGCCGGTGCGGCGAGCGTCAGCTCGCCTCCTCCTCGCGCACCGCACGGCGCGCGTCGGGGTTCAGCACGCCCCAGGAGATCAGCTGCTCGGTGAGGATCGACGGCGACTGGTCGTAGATGACCGCCAGGGTGCGCAGGTCGTCCTGGCGGATCGACAGCACCTTGCCGTTGTAGTCGCCGCGCTGGCTCTGGATCGTCGCCGCGTAGCGCTGCAGCGGGCCGGCCTTCTCGGACGGGACCTGGGTCAGTCTCTCCAGGTCGAGCACCAGGCGCGGCGGCGGCTCGGCCGCGCCGCCGGGGGTGCCGCCGGGCAGCAGCTCCTGCACCGGGACGCCGTAGAACTCCGCCAGCTCGGCCAGCCGCTGCACGGTGACCGCACGGTCGCCGCGCTCGTACGAGCCGACGACGACTGCCTTCCAGCGCCCCTGGGACTTCTCCTCGACACCGTGCAGGGAGAGACCCTGCTGAGTGCGGATCGCTCGGAGCTTGCCCCCGAGTTGCTTCGCGTAGTCGCTGGACATTGATCTCCCCGGACGAGATTGCTTCGCGTTCAGTGGTGGGTCACGGACGATGGTCGACGCCGTTACCGGTGGGTTCGACGTCCGTCTCGTAACTCACTGTGAGGTTACGTAGAGTAAGGTAGCTGCGTCAAGCCGAATGGGGCAGTCGTGCGAATGGCCCGCATCCGCGGCGCGTCCGGGGCGTGAACCCGGCGAAGCGGAATGGTGCGTGTCCGGTTGCCTCCCGGCCCGCTGCTAGGATGGCTCGAAGCCCGCGCCAGGTCGGCGGGGGCAGTCCCAGACATCCTTTAAGGCCCGTCCAGTGAGGCGGGGAAGGAGGTCCGCTTCGGCATGACCACACACCAAGATTCGACGCCGCGACCGCCGCACCAGGTGCTGGACGGCACGGACATCGCCCGGGTCGTCACCCGGATAGCGCACGAGATCGTCGAGCGCGCCAAGGGCGCCGAGGACGTCGTGCTGCTCGGCATCCACACCAGGGGCGTCCACCTCGCCCGCCGCCTGCACGGCCGGCTGGCCCAGATCACCGGGCGCGAGATCCCGCTGGGTGCCCTGGACATCACCATGTACCGGGACGACCTGCGGCTCAAGCCCGCCCGCGCCCTGGAGCACACCGAGATCCCGTCCGGCGGCATCGACGGCAAGCTCGTCATCCTCGTCGACGACGTGCTCTTCTCCGGCCGCACCATCCGGGCCGCGCTCGACGCGCTGAACGACATCGGCCGCCCGCGCGCCGTCCAGCTCGCCGTCCTGGTCGACCGCGGCCACCGCGAGCTGCCGATCCGGGCCGACTACGTGGGCAAGAACCTCCCCACCTCGCTGCGCGAGGCCGTGCAGGTGCGCCTGTCCGACAGCGACGGCGTGGACGCCGTGCTGGTCGGAGACCGCGCCTACACCGATGCGTCGCGCTCCGCGCGCGATGAACAGGGTTCGCAGGCCCTGGCCTCCCAGCCGTCCGAACCGCACCTCCCGGAGTAGCCCGCGTGAAGCGCCACCTCGTCTCCGCCGCCGACCTCACCCGCGACGACGCGCTGCTGATCCTGGACACCGCCGAGGAGCTGGCCCAGCTCTCCGGACGGGCCGTCAAGAAGCTGCCCACGCTGCGCGGCCGCACCGTCGTCAACCTCTTCTTCGAGGACTCGACCCGCACCAAGACCTCCTTCGAGGTCGCCGAGAAGCGGCTCTCCGCCGACGTCATCAACTTCTCCGCCAAGGGCTCCTCGGTCTCCAAGGGCGAGAGCCTCAAGGACACCGCGCTCACCCTCCAGGCGATGGGCGCCGACGCGGTCGTCGTCCGGCACCACGCCTCGGGCGCGCCGGCCCGCCTCGCCCAGTCCGACTGGCTGCACGGCAGCGTGATCAACGCCGGTGACGGCACCCACGAGCACCCCACCCAGGCGCTGCTCGACGCCTTCACCATGCGTCGCCACCTCAACGCCGGGCTGGGCAACGACCTCGCCGGGCGCCGGGTGACCATCGTCGGCGACATCCTGCACAGCCGGGTCGCCCGGTCCAACGTGCACCTGCTGACCACCCTCGGTGCCCAGGTCACCTTCGTCGCCCCGCCGACGCTGCTGCCGATCGGCATTCAGAACTGGCCCTGCGAGGTCAGCTACGACCTGGACCGCGTGCTCCCCAAGACGGACGCGGTGATGATGCTGCGGGTGCAGCGCGAGCGGATGAACGCCGCGTTCTTCCCGACCGAGCGCGAGTACAGCCGCCGCTACGGCCTGAACGGCACCCGGATGTCCCAGCTGCCCGAGCACGCCATCGTGATGCACCCCGGCCCGATGGTGCGCGGCATGGAGATCACCGCCGAGGTCGCCGACTCGCCGCGCTGCACCGTGGTCGAGCAGGTCGCCAACGGCGTGTCGGTCCGGATGGCCGTCCTGTACCTGCTGCTCGGGGGAGCCACCCTCAACGACGCCCGCACCGACTCCGTGGAGACCGCTCAGTGACCACCTACCTGATCCGCAACGCCCAGATCCTCGGCGGTGCCCCGCAGGACCTCCACCTCGCCGACGGTGTGATCAAGGAGATCGGCACCGGCCTGGCGGTCGAGGCGGACATCGAGATCGACGCCGGCGGCCTGATCGTGCTGCCCGGCCTCGTCGACCTGCACACCCACCTGCGCGAGCCCGGCCGCGAGGACGCCGAGACCGTGCTCACCGGCACCCGGGCCGCCGCGATGGGCGGCTTCACCGCCGTGCACGCGATGGCCAACACCACCCCGGTGGCCGACACCGCCGGCGTGGTCGAGCAGGTCTGGCGGCTCGGCCAGGAGGCCGGCTACTGCGACGTGCAGCCGGTCGGCGCCGTCACCGTCGGCCTGGAGGGCAACAAGCTCGCCGAGCTGGGCGCGATGCACGAGTCCGCCGCGAACGTGCGGGTCTTCTCCGACGACGGCAAGTGCGTGGACGACGCGGTGCTGATGCGCCGCGCCCTGGAGTACGTCAAGGCCTTCGACGGCGTCGTGGCCCAGCACGCCCAGGAGCCGCGGCTCACCGAGGGCGCCCAGATGAACGAGGGCCAGGTCTCCGGCGAGCTCGGGCTCGGCGGCTGGCCGGCCGTCGCCGAGGAGTCGATCATCGCGCGGGACGTGCTGCTCGCCGCGCACGTCGGCTCCCGGCTGCACGTCTGCCACGTCTCCACCGCCGGCTCGGTCGAGATCATCCGCTGGGCCAAGGCCAAGGGCTGGGACGTCACCGCCGAGGTCACCCCGCACCACCTGCTGCTCACCGACGAGCTGGTCCGCTCCTACGACCCGGTCTACAAGGTCAACCCGCCGCTGCGCACCGCCGAGGACGTCCAGGCGCTGCGCAAGGCGCTCGCGGACGGCACCATCGACGCCGTCGCCACCGACCACGCGCCGCACCCGGACGAGGACAAGGACTGCGAGTGGGCCGTCGCCGCGATGGGCATGGTCGGCCTGGAGACCGCGCTGTCGGTCGTGCAGCAGACCATGGTGGACACCGGCCTGCTGAACTGGGAGGGCGTCGCCGACCGCATGTCGCACCGCCCGGCCCGGATCGGCCGTCTCGCCGGACAGGGCCGTCCCGTCTCGGTCGGTGAGCCGGCCAACCTGGTGCTGTTCGATCCCGCGTACCGTGGTGCCGTGAACCCGGACAGCTTCGCCACCCGCAGCCGCAACACCCCCTACAAGGGCCTTGACCTGCCCGGACGGGTGCACGCCACCTTCCTGCGCGGGCGCGCCACCGTGCTGGCCGGCGAGCTGGCCGAGCAGGGCGGGGCGGCGTGACCGGCCCGGCCGCGCTCGCCCAGGAGCAGGCCAAGGTCACCAACTGGCCCGGGTACATCGGCTGGGCCGTCGGCCTGCTGATCGTCATCGGGCTCGTCTACTGGCTGATGCGGCAGGGCTGGAACTGGCGGCGCACCCTCCAGTCCGGCATCCCGCCGCTGCCCGCCGTGCCGGCCGGCGCCGGCCGGACCATCCTGGAGACCAGCGGGCGGTACCACGGCTCCACCACCGCCGGGAACTGGCTCGACCGGGTCGTCGCGCACGGCCTGGGCACCCGCAGCCGCGCCGACCTCACCCTCGGCGAGGACGGCCTGCTGGTGCGGCGCCCCGGTGACGTCGACCTCTGGATCCCGGCCGGGCACCTGACCGGGGCCCGCACGGACTCCGGGATCGCCGGCAAGGTCGTCCCGGCCGGGCTGCTCGTCGTCAGCTGGACGCACGAGGGCACCGAGCTGGACTCGGGCTTCCGGGCCGACCACCCCGACGAGCACGCCGCCTGGGTCGAGGCGATCGCCCAACTCGCAACACGTACGAAGACGAAGACGGAAGAGGCCGCTCAATGACCGCACCTGCCCCCACCACGCAGCGCCGACGGCGGGAGCGCACCCCCGCCGTGCTCGTCCTGGAGGACGGCCGGACCTTCCGCGGCGAGGCCTACGGCGCGACCGGCGAGACCTTCGGCGAGGCCGTCTTCAACACCGGCATGTCCGGCTACCAGGAGACCCTCACCGACCCGTCGTACCACCGCCAGGTGGTCGTGATGACCGCCCCGCAGATCGGCAACACCGGCTGGAACGACGAGGACGACGAGTCCAAGCGGATCTGGGTCGCCGGATACGTCGTGCGCGACCCCGCCCGGGTGGCGTCCAACTGGCGCTCCACCCGCTCGCTGGACGAGGAGCTCGTCCGCCAGGGCGTCGTCGGCATCAGCGGCATCGACACCCGGGCGCTCACCCGCCACCTGCGCGAGCGCGGCGCGATGCGCTGCGGCATCTTCTCCGGCGAGGCGCTGACCGACCAGGCCGAACTGCTCGCCCGGGTGCAGCAGTCGCCCGAGATGAAGGGCGCCGACCTGTGCGCCGAGGTGGCCACCACCGAGGCGTACGTCGTGCCCGCGGTCGGTGAGAAGAAGTTCACCGTCGCCGCGCTGGACCTCGGCATCAAGGGGATGACCCCGCAGCGGATGGCCGAGCGCGGCATCGAGGTGCACGTGCTGCCGGCCAACTCCACCCTGGAGGACCTCTACGCGGTCCAGCCGGACGGCGTGTTCTTCTCCAACGGCCCGGGCGACCCGGCCACCGCCGACCACCAGGTCGCCGTCGCGCAGGGCGTGCTGGAGCGCGGGACCCCGTTCTTCGGGATCTGCTTCGGCAACCAGATCCTCGGCCGCGCACTGGGCTTCGGCACCTACAAGCTCAAGTACGGCCACCGCGGCATCAACCAGCCGGTGCAGGACCGCACCACCGGCAAGGTGGAGGTGACCGCACACAACCACGGCTTCGCCGTGAACGCACCGCTGGACCGGGTGAGCGACACCCCCTTCGGGCGGGTCGAGGTCTCCCACGTCTGCCTCAACGACGACGTGGTCGAGGGCCTCCAGGCGCTCGACGTCCCCGCCTTCAGCGTGCAGTACCACCCCGAAGCGGCGGCCGGCCCGCACGACGCGGCCTACCTCTTCGACCGGTTCGTCGAGCTCATGCGCGGCGACGACAAGCACAGCGCGAAGCTCATGGAGGGCCAGCGTGCCTAAGCGCACTGACATCAAGTCCGTCCTGGTGATCGGGTCCGGCCCGATCGTGATCGGCCAGGCCGCCGAGTTCGACTACTCGGGCACGCAGGCCTGCCGCGTCCTCAAGGCCGAGGGCCTGCGGGTCGTGCTGGTCAACTCCAACCCGGCCACGATCATGACCGACCCGGAGATCGCCGACGCCACCTACGTCGAGCCGATCACCCCGGAGTTCGTCGAGCGGATCATCGCCAAGGAGCGCCCCGACGCGCTGCTGCCGACCCTCGGCGGGCAGACCGCGCTCAACACCGCGATCTCCCTGCACTCGGCCGGCACGCTGGAGAAGTACGGCGTCGAGCTGATCGGCGCCGACGTGGTGGCGATCAACAAGGGCGAGGACCGCCAGCTGTTCAAGGGCGTCGTCGAGGCGGTCAACGCCAAGATCGGCCACGGCGAGTCCGCCCGCTCGGTCATCTGCCACTCGATGGACGACGTGCTGGCCGGCGTCGACACGCTCGGCGGCTACCCCGTCGTCGTGCGCCCCTCCTTCACCATGGGCGGCGCCGGCTCCGGCTTCGCCCACGACGAGGAGGACCTGCGCCGCATCGCGGGCCAGGGCCTGGCCCTCTCGCCGACCACCGAGGTGCTCCTGGAGGAGTCCATCCTCGGCTGGAAGGAGTACGAGCTGGAGCTGATGCGCGACAAGAACGACAACGTCGTGGTCGTCTGCTCCATCGAGAACTTCGACCCGATGGGCGTGCACACCGGTGACTCGATCACCGTCGCCCCGGCGATGACCCTCACCGACCGTGAGTACCAGATCCTGCGCGACATCGGCATTGCCGTGATCCGCGAGGTCGGCGTCGACACCGGCGGCTGCAACATCCAGTTCGCCGTCAACCCCGACAGCGGCCGGGTCATCGTCATCGAGATGAACCCGCGGGTGTCGCGCTCCTCCGCGCTGGCCTCGAAGGCGACCGGCTTCCCGATCGCCAAGATCGCCGCCAAGCTGGCCGTCGGCTACACGCTCGACGAGATCCCCAACGACATCACCGAGCAGACCCCGGCCTCCTTCGAGCCGGCCCTCGACTACGTCGTGGTGAAGGTCCCCCGGTTCGCGTTCGAGAAGTTCCCGAGCGCCGACGCCACGCTGACCACCACCATGAAGTCGGTCGGCGAGGCCATGGCCATGGGCCGCAACTTCCCCGAGGCACTGCAGAAGGCGCTGCGCTCGCTGGAGAAGAAGGGCTCCCAGTTCTCCTGGACCGGCCCGGTCGGCGACAAGGCCGAGCTGCTGGTCAAGGCGGTCGTGCCGACCGACGGCCGGATCAACACCGTGATGGAGGCCATCCGGGCCGGTGCCACCCCGGAGGAGGTGTTCGAGGCCACCAAGATCGACCCGTGGTTCGTCGACCAGCTCTTCCTGCTCGACGAGATCGCCGCCGAGCTGACCGAGGCCGCGAAGCTCACCCCCGAGCTGCTGCGCCACGCCAAGCGGCACGGCTTCTCCGACCAGCAGATCGGCGAGATCCGCGGCCTGAAGCCGGACGTCGTCCGCGAGGTCCGGCACGCGCTCGGCATCCGCCCGGTGTTCAAGACCGTCGACACCTGCGCCGCCGAGTTCGCCGCCAAGACCCCGTACTTCTACTCGTCCTACGACGAGGAGAACGAGGTCGCCCCGCGCACCAAGCCGGCCGTGATCATCCTCGGCTCCGGCCCGAACCGCATCGGCCAGGGCATCGAGTTCGACTACTCCTGCGTGCACGCCTCCTTCGCGCTGGCCGACGCCGGGTACGAGACCGTGATGGTCAACTGCAACCCGGAGACCGTCTCCACCGACTACGACACCTCCGACCGGCTCTACTTCGAGCCGCTCACCCTGGAGGACGTGCTGGAGATCGTCCACGCCGAGCAGCAGGCCGGCCCGCTGGCCGGCGTGATCGTCCAGCTCGGCGGCCAGACCCCGCTCGGCCTGGCCCAGGCGCTCAAGGACAACGGCGTGCCGATCGTCGGCACCCAGCCCGAGGCGATCGACCTCGCCGAGGAGCGCGGCGCCTTCGGCCGCGTGCTGCGCGACGCCGGCCTGCCCGCCCCCAAGCACGGCACCGCCTTCTCCTTCGCCGAGGCCAAGGCCATCGCCGACGAGATCGGCTACCCGGTGCTCGCCCGCCCGTCGTACGTGCTCGGCGGCCGCGGCATGGAGATCGTCTACGACGAGGCCTCGCTCGCCTCCTACCTGGAGCGCCACGCCGGCCTGATCTCCGAGCACCCGGTGCTCATCGACCGCTTCCTCGACGACGCGGTGGAGATCGACGTCGACGCGCTGTACGACGGCACCGAGCTCTACCTCGGCGGCGTCATGGAGCACATCGAGGAGGCCGGCATCCACTCCGGCGACTCCGCCTGCGCGCTGCCCCCGATCACCCTCGGCGGCTACGACATCAAGCGCCTGCGCACCTCCACCGAGGCCATCGCGCGCGGCGTCGGCGTCCGCGGCCTGATCAACATCCAGTTCGCGCTGGCCGGGGACATCCTGTACGTGCTGGAGGCCAACCCGCGCGCCTCCCGCACCGTGCCGTTCACCTCCAAGGCGACCGCCGTGCCGCTGGCCAAGGCCGCCGCCCGGATCTCGCTCGGCGCCACCATCGCCGAACTGCGCGCCGAGGGCCTGCTCCCGGCCGAGGGCGACGGCGGCACGCTGCCGGCCGACGCGCCGATCGCGGTCAAGGAGGCCGTGATGCCGTGGAGCCGCTTCCGCGACATCCACGGCCGCGGCGTGGACACCGTGCTCGGCCCGGAGATGCGCTCGACCGGCGAGGTCATGGGCATCGACAAGGTCTTCGGCACGGCCTACGCCAAGGCCCAGGCCGGCGCCTACGGCGCGCTGCCGACCAAGGGCAAGGTCTTCGTCTCGGTCGCCAACCGCGACAAGCGCAACCTGGTCTTCCCGGCCCGCGCGCTGGTCGGCCTCGGCTTCGAGGTGCTCGCCACCGCCGGCACCGCCGAGGTGCTGCACCGCGGCGGCATCCCGTCCACGCTGGTGCGCAAGCACAGCGAGGGCGAGGGCCCCAACGGCGAGCGGACCATCGTCCAGCTGATCCACGACGGTGAGGTCGACCTCATCATCAACACGCCGTACGGCACCGGCGGGCGCCTCGACGGCTACGAGATCCGCACCGCCGCCGTGTCCCGCGGCGTGCCCTGCCTGACCACGGTCCAGGCGATGGGCGCGGCCGTCCAGGGCATGGACGCGCTGCTGCGCGACGAGGTCGGGGTGATGTCGCTCCAGGAGCACGCCGCGCTGATCAACGCCGGCCGCAAGTAGCACCACAGCAGTGGGGGGCACCGAGGCCAGCCGGGTGCCCCCCACTTCCATGCCCTGATCCGGGTGCTCACGCTCAGATCCGGGCCCTGATCCGGGAGTTGGGTTTTTGTACAAGCTGCTGTTCGACCTCGTCTTCAAGAAGATGGACCCCGAGAAGGCCCACCACCTCGCCTTCTTCTGGATCCGGCTCGCCTCCTCGGTGCCCGGCCTGCGCACGCTGGCGCGGCTGGTGCTCGCCCCGCGCGACCGGGCGCTGCACACCACCGCCCTCGGCCTCGACCTGCCGGGCCCGTTCGGCCTGGCGGCCGGCTTCGACAAGAACGGCGTCGGCATCGACGGCCTGGCGATGCTCGGCTTCGACTACGTCGAGATCGGCACCATCACCGGCGAGCCCCAGCCGGGCAACCCGACGCCCCGGCTGTTCCGCCTGGTCGAGGACCGCGCGCTGATCAACCGGATGGGCTTCAACAACCAGGGCTCGGCCCGGGTCGCCGCGCGCCTCGCCGCCCGCCCGCACACCAGTTCCACCCCGGTGATCGGCGTCAACATCGGCAAGACCAAGGTGGTCGAGGAGGCCGACGCCGTCGCCGACTACGTCAAGTCCACCGAGCGGCTGGCCAAGTACGCCGACTACCTGGTCGTCAATGTCAGTTCGCCGAACACCCCCGGGCTGCGCAACCTCCAGGCCGTGGACCACCTGCGCCCGCTGCTCGCCGCCGTCCGCGAGGCCGCCGACCGCACCACCGCGCACCACGTCCCGCTGCTGGTCAAGATCGCCCCCGACCTGGCCGACGAGGACGTCGACGCGGTCGCCGACCTCGCCCTGGAACTGGGCCTGGACGGCATCATCGCCACCAACACCACGATCGGCCGCGAAGGCCTGCGCACCGACGCCGCCCGGGTCGAGGAGATCGGCATGGGCGGCCTGTCCGGCGCCCCGCTCAAGGCCCGCGCCCTGGAGGTGCTCCAGCGCCTGCGCGCCCGGACCGGGGGCCGGCTGACGCTGGTCTCGGTCGGCGGCGTCGAGACCGCCGAGGACGTCTGGCAGCGGATCGTCCACGGCGCGGACCTCGTCCAGGGCTACAGCGCCTTCATCTACGAGGGCCCGTTCTGGTGCCGCCGGATCCACCGGGGCCTCTCCGCCCGGATCCGGGCCGCGGGCTACCGCGACCTGGCCGCCGCCGTCGGCAGTGCCGTCGACGGCACCAAGGCCGCCTCCTGAACCTCCGTACGCCACGGCTCCGTACGACGCCCCGTGCGAGCCGTGTAGGACCCGCGCACGGCCTCCGTGCGGCCTCCCCACGACCTTCCGGAAGGACGACATGACCCTCGCCCCGTTCGGCGCCCGGCTGCGCCAGGCCCTCGACACCCGCGGCCAGCTCTGCGTCGGCATCGACCCGCACGCCTCCCTGCTCGCCGCCTGGGGGCTCGGCGACGACCTCGCCGGCCTGGAGACCTTCAGCCGCACCGTCGTCGAGGCGCTGGCCGACCGGGTGGCCGTGCTCAAGCCGCAGGCCGCCTTCTTCGAGCGCTTCGGCAGCAAGGGCGTCGCGGTGCTGGAGAAGTCCGTCGAGGAGGCCAGGGCGGCCGGCGCGCTGGTCCTGATGGACGCCAAGCGCGGCGACATCGGCTCCACCATGGCCGCCTACGCGGAGGCCTTCCTGTCGCCCGGCAGCCCGCTGTTCTCGGACGCCGTCACGGTCAGCCCGTACCTGGGCTTCGGCTCGCTGCGCCCGGCCCTCGACCTGGCCCGCGCGCAGGGCTGCGGCGTGTTCGCGCTGGCGCTCACCTCCAACCCGGAGGGCCACGAGGTGCAGCGGGCGGTCGGCGCGGACGGCGAGTCGGTCGCGGCCTCGGTGCTGCGGCAACTGGCGGCGGAGAACGGCGACGCCGCCCCGCTGGGCTCCTTCGGCGCGGTCGTCGGCGCGACGCTCGCCGACGCGGGCGTGGAACTGGCCATCAACGGCCCGCTGCTGGCGCCCGGGATCGGCGCCCAGGGCGCGACGATGGCCGACCTGCCGCGGGTGTTCGGCGCCGCGGTGATCAACGTGGTGCCGAGCGTCAGCCGGGACGTGCTCAAGCACGGTCCGTCGGTGGCGGCCCTGCGCTCGGCGGCCGAGCGGTTCGTCGGCGAGTACGCGGACGCGGTGAAGTAGCGGACGCGGTGAAGTAGCGGCGATCGCGGGCGCGAGCGGCGTAGCGGGGCGATGACCCTGCGCAGTGTGCGCAGCCCGGCGAGGGTCCCCGGACCCCACCGAAGTTGACGTGAGCGCCGTCACATTGGCGGTGTCAAAGTTTCGCAATCGCGGTCATTTTGCCCTGGAAAGTCCTGGTCGGCCTTGGCTGACCAGGACTTTTCGTGTTCTTTTCCTGACGTGGCGCCGCAATCCGGGTAGTGTCCGGCGATAGGTCATCGGCGAGCCGCGAAACCCGTAGCTCCCGCAGGTCAAGGGCCCTGTGGTTCCCCTTGCGGACGGTGTCCTGGGATCCAAACCAGTCATAGCTCAATCCCTTCCTTCCACACCCTGAGGTGAACGGCGTGGCTCTTCCGCCCCTTACCCCTGAACAGCGCACCGCCGCGCTCGCCAAGGCCGCCGAGGCTCGCCGGGAGCGCGCCGAGGTCAAGAACCGGCTCAAGCACTCCGGCGCCTCCCTGCACGAGGTGATCAAGGCCGGAAAGGCCGAGAACGACGTCATCGGCAAGATGAAGGTCTCCGCACTGCTGGAGTCCCTTCCCGGCGTCGGCAAGGTCCGTGCCAAGCAGATCATGGAACGCCTCGGCATCAGCGAGAGCCGGCGCGTCCGCGGCCTCGGTACGAACCAGATCGCCTCCCTGGAGCGGGAGTTCGGCGGCGGTGCCGCCTGACCGTGCCCCGTGGTCCCGGGACCGTCCGCGATCCGGGATAATCGGTGCATGAGTGAGCGTCCGCGGCTGACCGTGCTCTCCGGCCCTTCGGGGGTCGGCAAGAGCACGGTCGTCGCTCATATGAGGAAGCAGCACCCCGAGGTCTGGCTCTCGGTGTCGGCGACGACCCGGCACCCGAGGCCGGGCGAGCAGAACGGGGTCCAGTACCACTTCGTCGACAACGACGAGTTCGACAAGCTGATCGCCAACGGCGAGCTGCTGGAGTGGGCCGTCTTCGCCGGCAACCGCTACGGCACCCCGCGCTCGGCGGTGCTGGAGAAGCTGGAGCGCGGCGAGCCCGTCCTGCTGGAGATCGACCTCCAGGGCGCCCGCCAGGTGCGCGAGTCGATGCCCGAGGCGCAGCTGGTCTTCCTGGCCCCGCCGAGCTGGGACGAGCTGGTCCGACGGCTGACCGGTCGGGGCACGGAGTCGCAGGACGTGATCGCGAAGCGGCTGGAGGCGGCCAAGGTCGAGCTCGCGGCCGAGACCGAGTTCGACACGACCCTTGTCAACACCTCCGTCGAGCAGGTAGCGGGCGAACTGCTAGCCTTGCTCGGTGTAGCCTGACCTGTCTGTCTTTTCCACCCTTTCGGAAGGTTTTCGCGTGTCCTCTTCCATGACCGCGCCCGAGGGCATCATCAACCCGCCGATCGACGAGCTGCTTGAGGCCACCGACTCCAAGTACAGCCTCGTGATCTACGCCGCCAAGCGCGCGCGTCAGATCAACGCGTACTACTCCCAGCTCGGTGAGGGCCTGCTCGAGTACGTCGGCCCGCTGGTCGACACCCACGTGCACGAGAAGCCGCTGTCGATCGCGCTGCGCGAGATCAACGCGGGCATGCTGACCGCCGAGGCGATCGAAGCCGCCTGAGGCGGTGCTCCGAAGTTTCTTGTGGAAGGGCCCGGCGGAATCGTTTCCGCCGGGCCCTTCGGCATTCCCGGGGGCTGTGGGATCGACCACGGTGCGCGCGGCGGCTGAGGGGCCGTAGGGTGTGCACGTCCCAGGAGTGGAGGAGAGCGGGAGTATGAGCGCGACTTCGGACCGGAGCGGGTCGGCGGACGCGCCGCGCGTCGCCCTCGGCGTCAGCGGCGGCATCGCCGCCTACAAGGCGTGCGAGCTGCTCCGCCGGTTCACCGAGTCCGGCCACCAGGTCACCGTGGTGCCCACCGAGGCCGCGCTGCACTTCGTCGGCGAGGCCACCTGGGCCGCGCTCTCCGGCCGCCCGGCCGCCACCGAGACCTGGGAGCGCGTGCACGAGGTGCCGCACGTGCGGATCGGCCAGCAGGCCGACCTGGTCGTGGTCGCCCCCGCCACCGCCGACCTGATCGCCAAGGCCGCCCACGGCCTCGCCGACGACCTGCTCACCAACACCCTGCTCACCGCCCGCTGTCCGGTCGTCCTGGCGCCCGCCATGCACACCGAGATGTGGGAGCACCCCGCCACCCGGGACAACGTCGCCACGCTGCGCCGCCGCGGCGTGATCGTGCTGGAGCCGGCCGTCGGGCGGCTCACCGGCAAGGACACCGGCAAGGGGCGGCTGCCCGAGCCGTCCGCGATCTTCGACGCCTGCCGGGCCGTGCTGCGCCGGGGCGGGGCCGCCCCGACCGACCTGGCGGGCCGGCACGTGGTGGTCTCGGCCGGCGGCACCCGCGAGCCGCTGGACCCGGTGCGGTTCCTGGGCAACCGCTCCTCCGGCAAGCAGGGCTACGCGCTGGCCGTGACGGCCGCGGCCCGTGGGGCGCGCGTGACGTTGGTCTCGGCCAACGCGGAGCTCGCCGACCCGGCCGGCGTCGACGTGGTGCACGTCTCGACCGCGCTGGAGCTGCGCGAGGCGGCGCTGAAGGCGGCGGCGTCGGCCGACGCCGTGGTCATGGCCGCGGCCGTGGCGGACTTCCGGCCCGCCGAGTACGCCAGCGGCAAGATCAAGAAGGTCGAGGGTGTCGAGCCGGCGCCGGTCGCCCTCGTCCGCAACCCCGACGTCCTGGCCGAGCTGGCGGCGCACCGCGCCCGTTCGGGCCAACTCGTGGTGGGTTTCGCGGCGGAGACCGACGACGTGCTCGCCAACGGCCGCGCCAAGCTCGCCCGCAAGGGCTGCGACCTGCTGGTCGTCAACGAGGTGGGCAACGGCAAGGCCTTCGGGACGGACGTCAACGAGGCCGTGGTGCTGGGTTCGGATGGTAGTGAGACGGCCGTTCCGGTGGGTCCGAAGGAGGCGTTGGCGGACGTGGTCTGGGACCTGGTCGTCAAGCGGCTGGAAACGGTCGGCGACTGATCAAGCCCTGCTGGAGATCGGTCGAGATTTCCGGAAGCGGGTGACGTTCGGCGGAGGCATCCCGTTAGACTCCAGGAATCAAGTCTTTCCGGATGTCCTCGGTTCGCCGGGGGCCTTCAGTCAGCAGCCGCTGCAACCCCAGGGAGCGCTGTGTCTCGCCGCCTGTTCACCTCGGAGTCCGTCACCGAGGGACACCCCGACAAGATCGCTGACCAGATCAGCGACACCATCCTTGACGCTCTCCTGCGAGAGGACCCGACCTCCCGGGTCGCCGTGGAGACGCTCATCACCACCGGCCAGGTGCACGTGGCCGGCGAGGTGACCACCAAGGCGTACGCGCCGATCGCCCAGCTCGTCCGGGACAAGATCCTGGAGATCGGCTACGACAGCTCCAAGAAGGGCTTCGACGGCGCCTCCTGCGGCGTGTCGGTGTCCATCGGCGCGCAGTCGCCCGACATCGCTCAGGGCGTCGACACCGCGTACGAGGCTCGGGTCGAAGGCGACGAGGACGACCTGGACAAGCAGGGCGCCGGCGACCAGGGCCTGATGTTCGGCTACGCGTCCGACGAGACGCCCGAGCTGATGCCGCTGCCGATCACCATCGCGCACCGCCTCTCGCGCCGCCTGACCGAGGTCCGCAAGAACGGGACCATCCCGTACCTGCGCCCCGACGGCAAGACCCAGGTCACCATCGAGTACGACGGCGACAAGGCCGTCCGCCTCGACACCGTGGTGGTCTCCACCCAGCACGCCAGTGACATCGACCTGGAGTCGCTGCTCACCCCGGACATCCGCGAGTTCGTGGTCGAGCCCGAGCTGAAGGCGCTCGCCGACCAGGGCATCAAGCTGGTCACCGAGGGCTACCGCCTGCTGGTGAACCCGACCGGCCGCTTCGAGATCGGCGGCCCGATGGGCGACGCCGGCCTCACCGGCCGCAAGATCATCATCGACACCTACGGCGGCATGGCCCGCCACGGTGGCGGCGCCTTCTCCGGCAAGGACCCGTCCAAGGTCGACCGCTCGGCCGCGTACGCGATGCGCTGGGTGGCGAAGAACATCGTCGCCGCCGGCCTCGCCCGCCGCGCCGAGGTGCAGGTCGCGTACGCGATCGGCAAGGCCGAGCCCGTGGGCCTGTTCGTCGAGACCTTCGGCACCGAGACCGTGCCGGTGCTGTCCATCCAGAAGGCCGTCACCGACGTCTTCGACCTGCGCCCGGCCGCGATCATCCGCGACCTGGACCTGCTGCGCCCGATCTACTCCCAGACCGCGGCGTACGGCCACTTCGGCCGTGAGCTGCCCGACTTCACCTGGGAGCGCACCGACCGGGTGGAGCAGCTGAAGGCGGCCGTGAAGGACTGAACGGCCTGATCGTCCGGAAGCGGCGCCTACCCCCGGGCGGGGTGGGCGCCGCTTCTGTGCGTTCTGTCGGTGTGACCTGGTAGTACTGGGAGCGATGAGCAGCACAGGGGAGACGGAGAACACGGAGAACGGGGCCGAGCCGGAGCAGCTGGCGTTCATCCGGGAGACGGTCAAGCGGGCCAAGCCCCGGACGTGGCGCGGCGCCAAGCGGGCCGAGCACCTGCCGGTGGCCCGGGTCGTGGTGGACAAGGGCGTGCTCACCATCGACAAGTTCTTCGACTACGAGGTGCCGGCCGCGATGGCCGAGGAGGCCCGCCCGGGCGCCCGGGTGCGGGTGCGCTTCGGCGCGCGCGTGGTGAAGGGCCAGCGCGAGGGCGGGGAACTGCACGACGGGTTCATCGTCGCCCGGCTGGAGAAGAGCGACTTCCCCGGCCCGCTCGCCCCGCTCGCCCAGGTGCTCTCGCCCGAGCCCGTGCTCACCCCCCAACTGCTCCGGCTCTGCCGGACCGTCGCCGACCGCTACGCCGGCACCCTCGCCGACGTCCTCCAACTGGCCGTCCCGCCCCGGCACGCCAAGGCCGAGGCCGAGCCCTCGCCGCCGGCGCTCCCGCGCCCCCCGGCCCCCGCCCCCGGGGGCTGGCAGCGCTACCCGGCCGGGGCGGAGCTCTGCGGCCGCGGGGGGGGGCGGGGGCGGGGGCGGGGGGGGGGGG
>NZ_JBHWIJ010000171.1:0-18262 GCF_042732255.1 Kitasatospora sp. NPDC059803
TTTCCGCTCCGTTTCCGGCGCTTCGTTCATCCAACTCGCTGGTGTCTTCTGCGGCTTGACGCCCCGTCCGACGTTTCAAACTCTAGCCGATCCCCACTCCGAAAAGCGAATCGACCGCAATCCAATAAAACGAACACACCGATATACACACCGAGTCTCGCCCGCACATGGCAAGCCGACCCGGCCCGAACCGGGACGTGGTGTTTCGAAAGGATTGGCCGCCCCGGGACCGTCCGCGCCGATGCGTGTCCGGTGCTCCCTGCCGAGCGACTGGCTGACAGTACCCCTCCTCGGCGCCCGAAACAAATGCCCGGCCCGAGGCGCGCCCGTCGAGGTCTCGCACGGAACAACGGAGCAGACGTGCTCGACCTCGGCGGACGCAACCTCTACGAACGCGACGCGCAGGGTCAGCCGACGGCGCCGAGGATCGGCGCCCAGGCGGCACCGGTGAGTGCGGCCACCGCCTGCGGCTCGGAGAGCGGAGGAGCGGGACGGGTCGGCTTCGGCGTCTCGGCGCCGGTGCCGCCGCCGGTGCTGTTCCACTGCACCATCTGAAGCTGCGCGCCGGTCGACTTCAGGGTCACCGTCACCGTCCAGCGGCGGGCGGTGTCGGGACGGACCGGGTGCGCGGCCGCGTTCTGCTGGAACATCACCAGGGCCCCGCCGGGAATCTCGGCGCTGCTCGGCAGCTCGCTCATCTTGCAGGTGTCACCGTCCTTCTTGGGCTGCCACTCGCAGCTCAGCCCGTCGCCGTCCTTGAGCGGCAGTGGGAGCCGCACGGCCGAGACGCCGACGAAGGCGGCGCCGTGCCCGTCGTCGAGGACCAGTCCGCCGTTGGCGACGCGCCCGTTGGACGGGTCCGAGGGGTTGTTGCTCTGCCCGCTCTCCGCGCTGAACCGGCCCCCGGGGAACGTCGCCTCCAGGGCCTGGATCATCTGGGTGTCGGTGATCGCGGAACGCGGCATCGCCATCGCCACGATCCCGATGTCGGATCCTTCGGAGTGCATCCCGGTGAGCACGTCGGGGATCACCACACCGGCTGCCGCGATCACGGCGCAGGCGCCGACCCCGGCGATGACACCCGCCGTACGCCGACGCCGGCGGCTCCGCCCGCGCTCGACGGTTCCGCTCAGGAGCGCGGTGAGATCGGGTTCGAGGGAGTCGGTCGTGCGGTCCAGGGCGTGTGCGAGGTCTGCTTCGAACGGCATGCTGGCGTCACCTTTTCTGTCGCTGATGCTGATGGGGGCTTTGCGGCGGTGGACCTGGTCGCGCACCGGTGCTCAGTGCGCGACCAGGTCGGACAGGCTGTCGCCGAGCAACGCACGCAGCTTGCCGAGTGCCCGGGTGCCCTGGGAGCGGACCGCACTGCTGCTCAGCTTGAGCATCCGGGCGGTCTCCTCGATGCTGCAGTCCTCCCAGTAGCGCAGCAGCAGCACCGCCCGGTCGCGGGGCGGCAGTTGGCCGAGCGCGTCCAGCAGGGTGAGCCGCAGTGCGGTGTCCGGGCCCGCCGCCGCGCTGTCGGGCATGGTCCCGATGGGGCGCTCGCCGCTGCTCCGCCGACGCCGCAGGCTGAGGAAGGTGCGGACCAGGACCGTCTGGGCGTAGGCGGCCGGGTTGTCCGCCTTGGCCACCCGCTTCCAGTGCACGTACACCCGGCTGAGGGCTTCCTGGACCAGGTCCTCCGCCAGATACGTGTCGCCTGCGGCGAGGACGTACGCCGAGCGGTACAGCGCCTTCGCCCTCGCGGCCGCGAACTCCAGGTACTCATCCTCCTGTGCTGACTTCACTCGGTTCCCGCCTGTTCCCTTGTCCTGTGATCCCCGTGCATACCCCTCATGACTACGTAAGGCGTCAGCATGTCGCGCGGGCGAGGCACCTTCTTTTTTTCACCGGTCTTTTTTCACCGGTGCCGCGTCGACTGCCCTCCACGGACACCCGCGTCTCCCCGTGGCGGCCCCTGGACGGCCCGTGAACGGCCCCCGAACGGCCCCGGCCAGGGGTGATGCGGTCGGTATCATGCGCCCGGGGGTTCATTTGCAGGCAGAGGGGAACGGTCGGTGGGTGGGTTGCGGTTCACGGTGCTGGGACCGATACGGGGGTGGCGGGACGGCGGCGAGCTCGCACTCGGGTCGCCGCAGCAGCGGAACCTGCTGCTCTCGCTGCTGCTGAGGGCCAACCACCCCGTGTCGACCGGTCAGCTCGTCGACGACCTGTGGGGCGAGGAGCCGCCCGCCAAACCCATGGCCGTGATCCGGACGTACGTCCACCGGCTGCGCCGCGTCCTCGGGCCCGCCCCGCTGACCTCGCTCAGCGGGGGCTACCTGCTCACCGTGGATCCGGGGGAGCTGGACATCCACCGCTGCGAGGAGCTCGTCGCCACGGCGAAGGAGTTCAGCGGCGCCGGGGAGCACGCCCGCGCCGCCGCCGCGCTGCGCCTGGCGCTGGCCCTCTGGCAGGGCGAGCCGATGTCCGGGCTCTCCGGCCCCTATGCCGAGCGGCAGCGCGGCGAGTGGACCGAACGCCGGGTGACCGTCCTGGAGTCGTGTCTGGAGGCCGAGATCGAGGCCGGACCGTCCGGCGAGGCCGTCGCCGAACTGACCGCGGTCGCGGCCGAACACCCGCTCAGGGAACGGTTCTCCGAGCTGCTGATGCTCGCCCTCTACCGGTCCGGGCGGCAGGCCGAGGCCCTGAGCGTGTACCGCGAGACGGACCGGCGGCTGCGGGCGCAGCTCGGCGTCGCCGCCGGGCCCGGTCTGCGCGAGTTGCAGCGCCGGATCCTGGTGGCCGACACCGCCCTCGTGGCGCCCGCGCCGCCCCGGCCCGACACCGACACCACGGCCCGCCCGCCGTACCACGCGCCGATCCGGCCGACCCAGGTACCGGCCGACCTCGCCGACTTCACCGGCCGCGAGGCGCAGACCGAGGCGGTGCGGGCCGTCCTGCTCGCGCCCCGCACCGTGCCCGTGGCGACCGTGTCGGGCCTGGGCGGCATGGGAAAGACGGCCCTGGCCGTCCATGTCGCGCACGGGCTGGCCGCCGACTTCCCCGACGGCCAGCTCTACGTCGACCTGCACGGGGCCGACGGCCGCCCGACCCCGCCCGAGGAGGTGTTGGGCGCCTTCCTCCGCGCCCTCGGCGTGCCGGCGGAGGCGCTGCCCGCCGGGCTCGCCGAACGCTCCGCCCAGTTCCGCTCGCTGCTCTCCGGCCGACGCGTGCTGATGGTCCTCGACAACGCCCGGGACGCCGAGCAGATCAGGCCGCTGCTGCCCGGCCGGCCCGGTTGCGCCGTGCTCGTCACCAGCCGGGCCAGGCTCGGTTCACTTCCCAACGCGCACGTCGTCGAGCTGCCGGCCTTCGCCCCGGAGGAGGCCCTCGACCTGCTCGGCCAGGTGGTCGGCGGGCAACGGCTGCGGGCCGAGGCGGACACGGCCAGGGAGCTCGTGCGGCTCTGCGGCCACCTCCCGTTGGCCGTGCGCATCCTCGCCGCCCGCCTCTCCTGCCGGCCGGGCTGGACCATGGCCCGGCTGCTCGACAAGCTGTCCGAGAATCGTCGCCGGCTGGACGTGCTGCGCACCGAGGACCTCGCCGTCGAGTCGGCGTTCCGCTTCGGCTACGACCAGCTGACGCCCGACCAGGCCCGCGCCTTCTGTCTGTTGGCGGTGCCGGACGTGCCCGACCTGTCGCCGGGCGCGGTCGCGGCGGTGCTCGACCTGCCCGAGCACGAGGCCGAGGAACTGGCCGAGTCGCTGGTCGACTGCTCGATGCTGGAGACCGCGCCACCGGACCGCTACCGGTACCACGACCTGCTGCGCGCCTTCGCCCAGCGGCTCGTCCCGGAGACGGCAGCCGACGTCGAGGCTGCCGGCACGGGCTCGGCTCCGGAGGCGGACCGCCCGGCCGCCGTCCTCACCCGTCTGGTGATCCGCCAGCACGCCGAGACCGTCGCGGCCCTCGGCCCGGCCGCCACCCGCGCGGCCCTGACCGGCTCCGGCGCACCGTACGCCCCCGACTGCCGCACGGTGGCCCGCGGTCGCGGCGAGTACCACGGCATCGGCGCTCTGGTCGGCCAGTACGCCGGGCTCCCCCAGCCGCCCCGGCTCGATCTGGCGGCCGAACTGCTGCTCGGGGGAAGCCTGTTGTGCGAGACCGGCCAGGCCGCCCGGCCGCTGGGGCACGCGGCCAAGGTCCTGCTCCAGGCCGCCGTCCGGCAGGGCGACCGGACGGCCGAGGTCAGGGCCCGGCTGGTGCTCGGCCGGCTGCTGACCGAGGTCGGCTCCGAGCCCGCGGCCCTCGGCGAGCTGCTCAGGTCCCGCGACCTGTGCATCGCCCACAACCTGCCGGGGCCGCTGCTCGCCCTGGCCCACACCTCGCTGGCCGCCTTGTTCGTCCAGGTCGGCCGGCCGGGCGACGCGGTCGACGGCTTCGCGGCGGCGATCGCGGTCTGGGAGCGGCTCGGCGACCGGCGCTCGGTGGCGGGCGAACTGCTCAACCTGGCCGGTGCGTTCACCGAGCTCGGCCGGCCCGAGGCGGCGGTCCGCGTCGTCGACCAGTCACTGCTGATCTGCCACCAGCTCGCCGACCACGAGCTCCAGGCGCTCGCCCTCGACTCGTTGGGGACGATCGCCCACGATCGCGGCGAGTTCGAGCAGGCTCTGAGCCACCACCGCGGCGCCCTCGCCCTGCTGCGGCCGGACGACCGGCGCCGGACGGGCCGCACGCTCCTGCGGCTCACCGAGTCGCTGCGAGCCGTCGGCCGCGGCGACGAGGCGGTGGAGGCGGCCGGCCGGGCGGTCGAGGTGCTGACGCTCGACGGCGACCGCCGGGGGCGGGGGCTGGCCCTGGCGGCGCTCGGTGACGCGCTCGCCGACCGCGGCGCCGCCGAGGACGCGGCCCGGGCGTGCCGGTCGGAGGCCTACGACATCCTGGCCTCCATCGGCTCCCCCGAAGCCGACCGGCTGCGCGCCCTGATCGGCCTCGGCGGAACCGCCGACCGTCCCCGCCGGCAGTGGCCGTCCTGGCTGCCGGCGTGATCCTCCCCTCGCCCCGGGGGTGTTCGGCTGCCGGCCGGACGGCTCAGGACAGCGCCCACACCTGGCTCTCCGCGTTGGAGCAGGCCGCCACCCTGACGTAGTTGGCGACTCCGTCGGACGTCAGGCAGCCCTTGGTGGTGCCGTTGACGATCTGGTAGCCGCCCCGGACCGGCACGAAGGACCAGAGCTGGTTGTCGTTGTACGGCGGGCTCGTCCAGATCTGCACGCGCCCGTCACCCGTGTCCAGGTCCAGCACCTTGGTGTAGTTGCTGGAGGCGTTGCGCAGGAAGTACTTCCCCTCGGACAGCTTTTCCAGCCGCCACACCTGGGCCGGCGTGCCGTTGACGGCGAAGGTGCCGACCCGGTTGCCGTTCTCGTCCGCGGAGTAGGAGTTGTCCAGCGCGCCGTTGACGCCGGTGATCTGTGCCTGGGAGGGCAGCTGCGGCTTCGGCTCCGGTGTGGGCGGCGTGGGCTGCGTCGACGTCGCGGACGGCGTGGGCGTGGGCGGTTCGTGGGAGGCGGGCGGGGACGGGACGGCGGAGGTCGGCGCGGGCGAGGCGGGGTTCTGGCTGGCGGTGGGCGCGGCGGAGGCCGAAGGGGACGCGGCGGGGGCCGGGTTCGGCGTACCGGGCCGGACGGGCGCGGTGGCGCCCTGGCCGCCGGTGGCCGTGGCGGAGGCGGGAGGGGACGCGGCGGAGCCCCGGGTGGGCGTACCGGGCCGAACGGGCACAGCGAGGTCCTGGCCGGCGACCGGCGCGGGTCCGGCGCCGGGCGTGGGACTCCCGCCCGCTTCCGGTCCGGTCGACGGCACCGGGGTCGTCGGCTCGGCGGGCTGTTGTCCGGCGGGTTGGCGGTCGGCTGCCACCGCCGCGGGAACGGCCGGGCCCGCGACGAGGCCGGCCACCGGGCCCGCGACGGCGGCGGCGTCCGGAGCGTCGTCCTCGTCGGACCGGATCACCGTCGCTCCGGAGGCCCCGACCACGCAGAGCAGCGACAGCGCCGTCACCCCGATCAGCCCGCGCAGGCGGAACCTGGCCCACCGTGCGCGTCCGGCGACCGGCCGGGACCCGACCGGGACCAACGCCGGCGCCGTCTCCTCGGCCGGTGCGAGGGCGTCCCGTACCGCCGCGGCCATCGTCGCCGCGTCGGGCCAGCGCTCGCCGGGCTCCTTGGCCATCGCCCGCTCGACCAGCGCCCACACCGGCGCGGGCACGTCCTCGGGAAGCGGCGGCACGGGCTCCGTCAGGTGCTTGAGGATCAGTTCGAGGGCGGTCTCCCCGTCGAAGGGGAGCTTGCCGGCGAGGCATTCGTAGAGGACGACGCCGAGTGCGTAGAGGTCCGCCGAGGCGGTGACCGTCCCGGTGGAGGCCTGTTCCGGCGCCTGGTAGGCGGCGGTGCCGAGCACCATGCCCGGTACGGTCAGCCGGGCGTCGCAGCCGGGCCGGGCGATGCCGAAGTCCGCGATCACCGTCCGGTCGCCGCGGACCATCAGGTTGGCCGGTTTGATGTCCCGGTGGACCACCCCGGACTCGTGCGCGGCCTCCAGCCCCTCCAGCACCTGGAGCGCCATCCGGAGGGTCTCCTCCACCGGCAGCGCGCCGCGGCGTTCCAGCTCGGCGCTCAGCGGTTCCCCGTCGATCAGCTCCATGACCAGGTAGCCGACCGAGGGCCGCCCGTCCACGGCGCTGTGCCCGTAGTCGTACACGCCGACGATGCCCGGGTGGCGCAGCTGCGCCATGACGCGGGCCTCGGCGTGGAAGCGTTCGGCGAAGCCGGATTCGTCCAGCAGGGCCGGCTTCACCACCTTGACCGCGACCCGGCGGCCCAGGACCTCGTCCTCGGCGAGCCACACGTCGCCCATCGACCCGCCGCCCAGCAGGTCTACCAGCCGGTAGCGGTCGGCGAGCACGGTGCCGCGCATGATACTCCCTGAATCAAGCCCGAGGACCGGAGCGAATCCGGAGACCGGCCCGGTTCCATGGGCGCACCTTGGTCCGGGGCGCCCTCCGAGGATCATGACACCGGCAAAACAACTACTGGCTTTCCATCATATGAATCACGGTCGACTCAAGCCATTCCCGCCCCATGACCCGCCCCACGCCCCCACGCCTCGACGGCCGGGTTGACGGCCGGGTGGGGCGCCGCAGCCGGCCGGGTGGGGTGGCAGGCACCCTCCCCCAGCCACGACCGGTCACCAGTCACCGGTCCACTCGAACGAACGCCGTCGTCGAGCCTTGCGGAAGCCGTCGGCCGGGAGGCGGCTCGTCCTCGGTCCCGGACAGCCGCGGAGCAGGCCGTCAAGGCTCCCCGAGCGCCGGGCCGACTTCTCGCGTCAAAGGTTCGTAGCAAAATTACCTGTCACTGGAATGCAGGTCACCGGGCCTTTTCGCATCGCGCCCCCGGACCGGCCGACCTAGCGTGGTTCGCGGCGCTCCTCCCCGACGTTCCTCGCCGCACGCGAGCCATGGGACTGAGCCGCAGATCCGCCCGAGCACAGCTTCGGCGGCACACGAACAGATGAATTCAGAAAGGCTCAACCATGGGCTTCAACCATGTCGACGCGGTGATGGCCGTTCCCGACAAGCCGAACCAGTTCTGGGTGTTCTCCAACACCGACTACCGGCGCGTCGAAATCACCGTGACGAGCAGCCACCCGTACCCGGACAAGCTCGTCAGCAAGGGCACCATCCGCGAGGACTGGCCCAGCCTGTCGGACTTCGCGAAGATCGACGCCGTCATGAAGGTCCCGGACGGCAGCAACGAGTACTGGGTCTTCTCCGGCGACCGGTTCGTGCGGATCAACGTCGCCAACGGGGAGCCGCACAAGGACACGAAGACCTACGGTCCGGCGCCGCTGAGCGAGTGGGAAGGCCTCACCAAGGGCTGACGGCCGCCTCGGGTGCCCGAACCGCACCTGGCCCGCCGCACCCAGCACTGGACGCCCGGCCGGGCCGACCCCGGCCGGGCGTCTCACGTACCCGTACGTGCCCTGGCCTTCGAGCCCCCATCCGCCCCGCTCACGTTCACCCGCTCCGATCGGAGACCTGCCCATGGGTCAGTTCGTCACAGACGTCAACGTCCTGGTCGCCTACGACGACCCGGTACGAAGTCCGTTCCACACACCCACCGGGTGGGAGTGGATCGACGTCGACCTGAACAAGGGCGCGCACGGCGCCTACCTGTACCTCGTCTTCGAACGGTCCGCCGACGACCGGCCCGTCACCGGCATCCGCGTCCTGAAGGACGACGAGAAGCCGCCCGCCGGGTACCAGAAGCTGCCGGTCGACCTCAACAGGGGGACGCCCGTGCACGGCACGGCCCTGTTCCTGGCCGTCACCCGCCAGGAAGGCGCAGGCCGGCCCATCGTCGACCTCACCGTCACGCACTGGCAGGACGGATCGCAGGAGATCCCTCCCGAGACGGGCTACACCCGCGTCGACACGGATCTCAACAAGGGCGCCAAGGGCGACTTCATCTACCTCGACTACCTCCGGGCCACCGAGAACGCACCCTCCGGTTCGCCCGCCACGCCGGACCAGGAGCACGCGTGAACACTCCCCACTCCCCGCAGAGCGCTCCGTCGCTGCCGGACTCGCTGCTGAAGGCCCTCAAGCGCAAGCCCCGCCCCGGCGGTCTGAAGGCTGTCCGACACGTGGTCTTCCTGATGCAGGAGAACCGTTCCTTCGACCACTACTTCGGCAGCAACTTCCGAGGAGTGCGCGGGTACGAGGACCGCAACCTCGTCACGTTCCCCGGGTCCGGCGGCCGCACCGTCCTCGACCAGCCCGACCCGGGCCACCCCTCCAAGCCCCAAAGGCCCTACCAGCTCGGACCGGACCAGGGTACGGCCGAACCGGCGGCCCACAACTGGCCCACCGGCCACCAGGCGTGGAACAACGGCCGCTACGACCAGTGGATCAAGGCCAAGGGAACCGTCACGATGGGCTACTTCGACCAGCCGGAGGTCGTCGGGACCTACCGGGCACTGGCCGAGCGGTTCACCGTCTGCGACGCCTACCACTGCTCGGTGATGAGCGAGACCACCTCGAACCGCAACTACCTCTTCAGCGGATTCGGCGGCTGGGAGCCCGACGGGTCGCGGGTCACCGGGTCGGCCGCGCACGACCGCGAGAATCCCGATGCGACCTACGCGGGTGACCGGACGCCCGGGTACAACTGGTCCAGCTACCCCGAGATCCTGGAGGTCAACAACGACCCCTTCGGGTCCGACAGGATCAGCTGGCGCGTCTACCAGGGCTGGGACAACTACTACGACAACAACCTGGACTTCCACGCCGAGTTCAAGCGGGTCTTCCAGACCGTGCTGAAGAGCGCCGAGCTCGACTACCTGAGCCTGTACGACTTCTACAAGGATCCGAAGCGCGTGCGCCCGGAGGACGTGGAGGCGCTCGCCAAAGCGGTCGCCGACCTGCCGCCGGCCGACCGGAGCCTCTACGACCGCGGGCTCTTCCGCTGCCCGCCCCCGCCGGACTCGAAGCAGAACCCGAAGAACTACCGCGACTTCGTCTACGCGTTCGCCCAGGACGTGGCGGCGAAGAGGGTCCCCCGGGTCTCGTACCTGGTGCCCTCGGACGCGGACTCGGAGCACCCGGGCGACGACGGTTCGGCCCCCATGGCCGGTGAGGAGGTCGTCGCCCAGGTCCTGGACGTCATCGCCTCCGACGAGGACATGTGGGACTCCACCGTGCTGTTCATCAGCTACGACGAGAACGACGGCTTCTTCGACCACGTGCCGCCGCCGGTACCCCCGCAGGGCGTCGACGACGAGTACGTCGACAAGGAGCCCATCGGCCTGGGCATGCGCGTACCGATGATCGTGGTCTCGCCGTGGACCGTGGGCGGCTACGTCAACTCCCAGGTCTTCGACCACACCTCACAAGTCCGGTTCCTGGAGGAGTGGTTGGGCGTACGGCAGCCCGCCATCAGCCGCTGGCGGCGCACCGTGGCCGGCAACCTCACCTCGGTCTTCGACTTCGACCGCACCGGCGACCCGCCGTCGCAACCCACCGACCCCACCCGGCGTCTGGCCCGCCCGCTGCCGTACCAGCCGGACGCCCACGGCACCCTGGACCGGAAACAGGACGTGTTCGTCCTCCAGCCGACCAACACCGGCGCCGCCTCCGTGCACCTGACCCTGTACGACAACGTCGGCACGTCCGGCAGCTACGACGCGCCCCGGCACTTCGACGTGCTCGGCACCACCACGCCCGCCACCAACGTGCCGGTGCACGAAGGGGGTTACGACTTCTACCTCACCGGCCCCAACGGGTTCCGCCGCGAGTTCGCGGGGACGGCCGCCGGGGCCGCAGCCGAAACCTCCGTGGCCACCGCCATCGCCGCCGCCGCGAAGCGCACCCTCACCCTGACGATCACGTCGCCGAGCGCCACGCCGCAGGCCGTCACCCTGGCACCCCGGCACTACAGCACCGCGAAGGCACTGACCGGGACCGTCGTCACGGGCAAACCCCTCGTCCTCGCCTGGGACACCGAGGACGCCGACGGCTGGTACGACCTGGACCTCGCGATCGCCGAGGACACGTCCTTCCGCCGCCGCCTCATGGGCCACGTCGAGAACGGCCACCCGAGCATCAGCGGCTGAACGGCGAAGAGGCCGGCGCCGGGGCGCGGCGCCGGCCTCTTCGGGTGTGGGGTGTTCTACCGGCGGCCGCGGGCCGGTGCGGGGTTGAGCTTGGCGCTGAGCACCGACAGGAAGGTCGGGAGCCTGTCCACCGCGGTCTTGGGGACGGGGGTGACCTGGACGGTGTCCCGGACCACGTCCTGCACGACGAGCTTGTAGGTGCCGCCCTCCTCGACGAGTTCGGCGGCGTAGAGCAGTGTTTCTTCCACCAGGGGTCCCTCCGGTTGTCTGTCGTACGGCGGGTCAGGAGCCGTTGAGCCAGGCGTTCCACGCCTTGGTCGCCTGCTCCTCGTCCGCTCCCCCGGCGAACAGGTGGTGGCCCAGCCAGATCGGCCAGTTCCAGGAGCTGCCGTTGTAGAACCGGTACAGCGCGTCCGGGCCGCGCAGACCGATGAAGTCGGGGCTCAGGTAGTCCACGACCACCTCTTCCGGGCCGCCGTCCGCACCCGGGAGGTCGAGTGACAGCCGGGCGCCCACGGCCGGGTCGTCGGCGAGGCCGAGGCGCCGGCGCAGCGTGGCGAAGTCGGCGGGGTCGGCGGTCGGTCCTGGCCGGGCGGCCTTGACGTAGACGGCGGTGCGGTCGGCGAAGTGCGTCAGGTACTGGGCGAGGCTGTGCTGGTAGAGGTCGACGTGCTTCTCGGCCGCGTCCGCCCTGGTGTCCCAGCCGTCGTCGACGACGCCCTCGTGCACCCAGTGGATCCCCATCCGCAGGTGGCTCGACGTGCCGTCGGCCGCCTCGATGTGGTAGCTGAGGGTGTTCGAGAAGCCGCCGTCCCTGGTCGCCCGGACGGCGAAGTGGTGCGGCGGTTCCCAGGCCACGACGGTGCCGCCGCCGCGGGAGACCGTCCCGCCGACGTGCGGCTCGACCTCCATGGGGTACAGCCAGCTGAGGTTGCCGGCGCCGGTGGCGATCGCCTGCCAGACCTGGTCCGGTGCGGCGGGCAGGTCCTGTTCCCGGCGCACCTGGAACTCTCGGGCCATGATCGGTTCTCCTTCGCAGTCGATGGTCTTGTCGTTCGGTGGTCTTGTCGTTCGACGGGGTTGTCGTTCGACGGGCTTGTCGTCCGACGAGGTTGTCGTTCAGTAGGTGAGCGGCAGTGCGCACAGGTGCCGTTGCAGCGGGTTGGGCCGCCAGTCGAGGACCGTCCCGTCGGCGAGCCCGAGGCGGGGGAGCCTGCGGACCATGGTGCCGACCGCCAGTTCGGTCTGGAGCTTGGCGAGCGGTCCGCCGAGGCAGAAGTGCGGGCCCGTGCCGAAGGTCAGGTGCCGGTTGCGGGTGCGCGCCAGGTCGAGTCGGTCGGGGTCCTCGAAGCGGTCCTCGTCGCGGTTGGCCGCGCTGAGGAACAGGTACACCAGCTCGCCCTCGCGCAGCGTCCGCCCGCCGATCTCGACGTCCTGCGCGACGACCCGGACGATCGCCTGGGTCGGCGTGTCGTAGCGGGCCAGCTCCTCGACGGCGGTGCGGATCAGCGCCGGGTCCTCGCGCAGCCGGGCCAGCTGGTCGGGGTGGCGCAGCAGGGCGAGGGTGCCGTTGCCGATCAGGTTGGCGGTGGTCTCGTCCCCGGCGGTGATGAGGACGAAGCAGGTGGACAGCAGTTCGGAGTCGGTGAGCCGGTCGTCCGTGGCCTGGGTGGTGACCAGGGCGCTGATCAGGTCGTCGCCCGGATCCTCGCGGCGCTGCCGGATGAGCCGGGACAGGTACTCCTCGTACTGGTCGACGGCGGCCTCGGCCTGCTCGATGTCGGCGGCCAGGTTGCCGATCCGGCGGAACCAGGTCTTGACTTCGGGGCGGTCCTCGGGCGGGATGCCGAACAGCTCGCAGGCGACGGCCAGGGGCAGCGGGGAGGCGACCGCCTCGATGAAGTCCATGGCGGGCCCCTGGGCCACGGCTCGGTCGATCAGGTCGTCGACGACCGTCTGGATGCCGTCCCGCAGGGCCTCGACCCGCCGGGCGGTGAACGCCCGGTTGACGAGCTTGCGCAGCCGGGCGTGGTCCGGCGGGTCGGTGTTGGTCATCACCCGGCCGAGCCGGTCGGTGAGCCGGCTCAGGGCCTTCAGGTTGCCGCCCAGGCCGCTGAGGGCCCGGGTCATCCGGTCCCGGTCGTTCGACAGGCGCAGGTCGCCCAGGGCCGCGTCGATGTCGGCGTACCGGGTGAGGTACCAGATGCCCTGGTCGCTGCGGTGGACCGGGCTCTCGCGCCGCATGCGGGCGTAGCAGGGGTACGGGTCGCGGCGGGCCTCGGGCGTGTACAGGGCCGCGGCGAGGTCGCCGGACGGCCCGGCCGGGCCCGCGGTGGCACGGGCCTCGGCCGGGGCGTCGGTGCCGAGGGTGTCGGTGGAGGTCACGTCGGCCGCGCTACTTCCGGGCGTCCATGGCGTCGGCGAGGCTCCTGGGGCGCATGTCGGTCCAGGACTGCTCGACGTACTCCAGGCAGGCGGCGTGGCTGTCGGGGCCGTGGGCGACGGTCCAGCCCTCGGGGACGTCGGCGAACTGCGGCCACAGCGAGTGCTGGTTCTCCTGGTTGACGAGCACGAGGAAGGTGGCGTCCTGGTCGTCGAACGGGTTGGTCATGGGTCAGTCCTCCTGGTGGGAAAGGGCGGTGTCGCCGGTGACCTCGTCGAGGCGGGCGGCCACGATCGGTCCGATCTGGGCCAGCGAGCCCGGCTGGGTCATCCGGTCGTGGCGGGTGGTGATGTCGTGGGAGTCGATCCGGCCGGTGACGTACGGGCGCCAGGTGCCGGCGCCGGCCGAGTCCTCGGTGCGGTCGATCGTGGAGTTGAACAGCAGCAGGTCCCCCTCGAACCGGCCGGGGGCGTGGGCGACCGCCAGCTCGGCGTTGTTGATCATGATCCGGACGACGGCCTCGATGCGCCGCTCGTCCAGGTGCGCCAGGGCGCTGCCCCGGCGGCGGAGGATCTCGGCGACCTCGGCGTAGGACAGCGGCCCCTCGCCCAGTTCGGCGGGGTCGCAGTCGAGGATGCCGACGAGCACGTCCCGCTCGGTGGGCACGGCGGAGTCGTCGAGCACCACGTCCTTGACCGGGTAGGCGTCGAGGGTCGCCAGCAGTTCGGTGCGCTCGCCGCGGGCCTGGAGCTCGCAGGCGATCGCGTGGGCGATCAGCCCGCCGGCGGACCAGCCGAGCAGCCGGTAGGGGCCGTCGGCCTGGACCTTGCGGATCTGGTCGGCGTAGTCGGCCGCCATCTCCTCGTACGACGTCGGCAGGGCCTCGACGTGCGCGAGACCGCGTGCCTGGATCGCGTACACCGGGTACTCCGGGCCGATGTGGTTCAGCAGACCGGAGTAGGACCAGCTGATGCCGCCGCCGGGGTGGATGCAGAACAGCGGCGGGCGGGTGCCGGTGGACCGCAGCGGCAGCACCACGTCGAAGGCGTCCTCGGCGTCGTCCATGGCCAGCCGGCTGGTCAGACCGGCCACGGTGGGGGCCTCGAACAGGGTGCGCAGGCCCACCGGGACGCCCAGCGTCTCGCGGATGCGCGAGACCAGGCGGGCGGCCAGCAGCGAGTGCCCCCCGAGGTCGAAGAAGCTGTCGTCGAGGTGGACCTGCTCCCGGCCGAGGATCTCGGCGAACAGGGAGCACAGCAGCTGCTCCTGCGGGGTGCGCGGGCCGCGGCCGACGCCCGTCGCCTCGGGCTCGGGTGCGGGCAGCGCGGCCCGGTCCAGCTTGCCGTTGGCGGTCAGCGGCAGCGCGTCGAGGGTGACGAAGGCCGACGGCACCATGTACTCGGGCAGTTCGCGGCCGAGCCGGCGGGCGAGGCCGTCCGGCGCGGGCGCGCCCTCGGCGGCGGGCACCAGGTAGGCGACCAGGCGCTTGTCGCCCGGCCGGTCCTCGCGGGCGACGACGGCCGCCTGGGCCACGCCCGGGCAGGCGGCGAGGAGTGCCTCGACCTCGCCGGGCTCGATCCGGAACCCGCGCAGCTTGACCTGCTCGTCGGCGCGGCCGACGAACTCCAGGGTGCCGTCCGCCTGCCACCTGACCAGGTCACCCGTACGGTACATCCGCTGCCCTTCGGGCCCGTACGGGTTCGCGACGAACCGCTCCGCGGTCAGGCCGGGCCGGGCCGGGTAGCCCCGGGCCACGCCCGCCCCGGCGAGGTACAGCTCACCGGCCACGCCCGGCGGCACCGGTCGCAGCCCCGCGTCGAGCACGTAGACCCGCATGTTCGCCATCGGCCGGCCGAGCGGAAGGGCGCGGGCGAGGTCGGGCGGTGTGCCCAGGGCTTGGGACATCGCGAAGGTGGTGGTCTCGGTCGGCCCGTAGACGTGGACCACCGCGGTCCCCGGGCACGCCCCCATCACCCTGGCGACCGCGGCCGGCGACACCACGTCGCCGCCCGTCCACACCTCGCGCACCCCCGTGAAGCAGTCCGGCTGCTGCTCGGCCACCAGGTGGAACAGCCCGACCGTCAGGAACAGCCCCGTGACGCCGTGCCGGCTGATGGTCCGCGCCAGCGTGCCGACCTCCAGCCGGCCGGCCGGCGCGACGACGACCCGACCACCACCGAGCAGCGGCGTCCACATCTCGTAGGTCGAGGCGTCGAAGGCGGTCGGGGAGTGCATCAGGACGCGCCGGTGACTGCCGTTCGCCCAGCAGGGGTCCAACGCCAGGCTCGCGACGTCCCGGTGGGTCACCCCGATGCCCTTCGGCCGTCCCGTCGAACCGGAGGTGTACATCACGTACGCCAACTGCCGCGGATCACATGGGATCTGCGGGTCGGAGTCATCGGGCTCGGCCTGGCTCAGCGCGGTCAGCACGTCCTCGGTGAGCACCAGGGCCGCGCCGGTCTCCCGGAGGATCAGGTCGATCCGGGAGGACGGGAACCTCGGATCGAGCGGGACGTACGCGCCGCCGGCCTTGACGATCGCCAGGATCGCGACGACGACGTCCGCCGAGCGCTCCAGCAGCACCGCGACCGGGGTCTCCGGCCGCACGCCCTGGCCGATCAGGGCTCGGGCCAGGCGGTTGGCCCGCCCGTCGAGCTCCTGGTAGGTCAGTTCGGCGCCGTCCACGACGACCGCGACCGCGTCCGGCGTGGCCCGCACCCGGCGGGCGAACAGCTCCGGCAGGGCGGCCTCGGGCAGTTCGGCGTCGGTCCGGTTGAACTCGACCAGCAGTTCGCGGCGTTCCTCGCCGGACAGCAGGTCGAGCCGGCCGATCGGCTGGTCCGGCTCGGCGGCGGCCGCGCGCAGCAGCCGCACCCAGCGGGCGAACAGCAGCTCCACGGTGGCCGGGTCGAACAGGTCGGTGGCGTACTCGACCGCGCCGAGCACGCCGGCCGGGCTGCCGTCCGGGCCGTACTGCTCAGCCAGGCTGACGGTCAGGTCGACGCGGGCGGTGCCGGTGGGGGCCTCCAGGTGGGCGGTCTCCAGGCCCGGCAGGGTGAACTCCCCCGCCGGTGCGTTCTGCAGGCCGAGCATGACCTGGAACAGCGGGTGGTGGGCCAGCGACCGGGTGGGGTTGACGGCCTCGACCAGGTACTCGAACGGCACGTCCTGGTGGGCGTAGGCGGCCAGCGCCTTCTGCCGTACCCGGCCTACGAGTTCGGCGAAGCCCGGGTCGCCGGCGGTGTCGGTGCGCAGCACCAGCGTGTTGACGAAGAACCCGACGAGGTCGTCCAGCGCCTGGTCGGTGCGCCCGGCGATGGGGCTGCCGATCGGGATGTCGGTGCCGGCGCCGAGCCGGGTGAGCAGGGCGGCGAGGCCGGCCTGGAGCACCATGAACATGCTGGCGCCGTGCGCGGTGGCGAGGGCCCGCAGGTCCTGGTGCAGGTCCGCGTCGAGCCGGACCTCGATCCGGCCGCCGCGCTGGGAGGCCTCGGCCGGCCGGGGCCGGTCCGCGGGCAGCCGCACCTGGTCCGGCAGGCCTGCCAGCTCCTCCTTCCAGTAGCCGAGTTGCCGGGCGAACAGGCTGCCCCGGTCGGCGGCCTCGCCGAGCAGGTCTCGCTGCCACAGGGTGTAGTCGGCGTACTGGACCGACAGCGGGGACCACTGCGGTGCCCCGCCCTGGCAGCGGGCCGCGTAGGCGGTGGCCAGGTCCCGGGAGAGCGGGCCCATCGACCAGCCGTCGGCGGCGATGTGGTGCACCACGACCAGCAGGACGTGCCGCCCGGGGGCGAGGGCGTAGAGCTCCGCCCGGATCGGCGGCTCGGCGGCCAGGTCGAAGCCGCGCCGGGCCGCCTCGGCGAGCCGGTCGGCCAGCCGGCTCTCGTCGAGCTCGACCACCGGGAGCGGCGGGTGCGCCTCGTCCGCGCCCAGCACCTGCTGGTGGGGCGCCCCGTCCGTCTCCCGCAGGACGGTGCGCAGGCTCTCGTGCCGGGCGACCACGTCCGCCAGCGCTGCCGCCAGCGCCTCCCGGTCGAGGTCGCCGGTCAGCCGCAGGGCGAGCGGCATGTTGTAGGTGGCGCTCGGCCCGTCCATGCGGTGCAGGAACCACAGGCGGCGCTGGGCGAAGGACAGCGGGAGCCGCTCGGGGCGCGGGCGGGCGGTCAGCGCGGGCCGCTCGGTGACGGACCCGTCGAGGCGGCCCGCCAGGGCGGCCACGGTCGGGTGCTCGAACAGCGTCCGGATCTCCAGTTCGGCGCCGAGGACGGCCCGGACCCGGGAGGCCAGGCGGGTCGCCAGCAGCGAGTGGCCGCCGAGGTCGAAGAAGCTGTCGTCGACGCCGACCTGTGCCAGCCCGAGCACCTCGGCGAAGAGTTCGGCGAGGAGCTGCTCCTGCGGGGTGCGCGGCGCCCGGCCGCCGGCGGCCGCCCCGAGGTCGGGGGCGGGCAGCGCGCGGCGGTCGAGCTTGCCGTTGGCGGTCAGCGGCAGCGCGTCCAGCACCACGAACGCCGACGGCACCAGGTAGTCGGGCAGCCGGGCGCCCAGCCAGCCCCGGAGTTCGGCGGCCAGGGCCGGGGCGCCGCGCTTTCCGGCCGGGCGGTTGGTGAGCGCGGACAGCGCCGCGCCCGCGCCCCGGGTGGGCCGGTAGGCCTCGGCCGGGGCGTCGCCGGGTGCACCGTCGGGTGCGCCGCCTGGTGCGCCGTCGGGTGCGCCGCCGAAGAGCACGTCCAGGGCGTCCGGGCCGGTGGCCGACCAGGTGACGGACACCCGGCGGCCGAGCGCGTCCCCGAGGGCGTGGAAGTCCTCGGGATCGGGCGCCGCGTCCTCCTGCGGGGCGCGCAGCCGCTCCAGCAGCGGCCCGAGCGGGAGGTCCTCCTCCTGCACGGCCCGGGCCAGGGCCGCCTCGCGGACCACGCGGCGGTTGGGTGCCCCGGTGATCCGGACCGGGCGGCCGTCGTGCCGCCCGAGGAGCTCGCACAGCTCCGGCAGGGCGGCCACGTCCCGGCCCCAGCGGAGTTCGACCGGCTCGTCGCCCTGCGCCGGGGCGGCGGACCGCTTGCGCAGGGTGACGTCGTAGCGGTAGCGGGTCAGCTCGTTGTGGTGGCGGCCCCGCTTGACCTCCACCGTCACCGCGCCGACGTCCGCGCCGACGTCCGCGCCGTTCTCCCGCAGGACGGTGAAGAAGTCCGGGTCGACCAGGAGCTCCTTCTCCACCAGCAGGGACTGCTCCAC
>NZ_JBHWIJ010000172.1:0-7453 GCF_042732255.1 Kitasatospora sp. NPDC059803
CCCCGGAACCGACCGCCCCCACCGCGTCACCCCCGGGTCAGACGGGCTCCGCGGCCCCCGCCGGCCCGACCTGGCGGTGCGTCAGTTCCGTGGCGGGGCGGTCTGCCAGACTCCGGGAATGAGACGTCAACGGATCCTGGACCAGTTCATAGCTCGGGGGCCTGCCCGGGGGCAGGCGGGATGACCGGCGACGGACCGGACCTGCCCGGGGGTGCGCGCCGGGTCCCCTACCGTGATCCCGGGCTGCCGGACCACCGGAGTCCGCTGCGCTTCCTCTGGTGGCTGGTGCGCAGGCAACGCGGCCGCGTCCTGCTCGGCTCGACCTGGGGCAGCCTGTGGATGTGCGCCCTGATGCTGCCGCCCTACCTGATGTCCAGGACGATCGACGAGGGCCTCCGGGCCCGCGACAGCGGCGCGCTGGTCTTCTGGGTGTCGGCCGTCCTCGTGGTCGGCGCGCTCATCGCCGTCCTCGGGATCCTGCGGCACCGCACCATGACCTTCGTCCGGGCGGACGCCGCGTACCGCACCGTCCAGGTCATCACCCGGCACGTCAACCGGCTGGGGACGACGCTGCCGCGCCAGGTGTCGGCCGGTGAGCTGACCCATCTCCAGGCCGGCGACATCGGCCGGATCGCGCAGACGCTGACCATCACCGGGCCCGGGGTCGGCGCGGTCATCGCCTACCTCGCCACCGCCGTCCTGCTGGTCCGGATCTCCGTCGTGCTCGCGGTGGTGATCCTCCTCGGGGTGCCGCTGCTGGCCCTCACCGTCGGCCCGTTGCTGGGGAAGCTGCACGGCGCCGAGGGCGGCTACCGCGAGCAGCAGGGGTCGCTGACGGCCCTGGCCGGCGACCTGGTCGCCGGGCTGGGTGTGCTGAACGGCATCGGCGGCAAGCCGATGTTCGCCCGGCGCTACCGGGAGCGCTCGCAGGCCCTCGTCCCGCTCGGCTACCGGGTGGCCTCGTTCACCAGTTGGGTGCAGGCGCTCGGCGCCTGCCTGCCGGTGGTCTTCCTGGCCGTGGTGACCTGGCTCAGCGCCCGGATGGCGGCCGCCGGTTCGATCACGGTCGGTGAACTGGTCTCCGTCTACGGCTACGTGGCGGCCCTGCTGGTGCCCGTCTCCGCCTTCGTCGAGGGCGCGGACGACCTGCCGCGCGGGCTGGTCTCCGCCCGCCGGGTCACCGACATCCTGGCGCTGCGGCCGGATTCGACGCGCAGCCGGACACTGACGACCCCGCCCGACGCCCCGGCGGGGCTGAGCGATCCCGACTCCGGCCTGCTGCTGCGGCCCGGGCGGCTCACCGCGCTGGCCGCCGCCCGGCCCGAGGAGGCCCGGGCCGTCGTCGAGCGGCTGGGCGGCTACACCGACTCGGACGCCACCTGGGGCGACACCAGGCTCTCCGACTGGGTGCCCGCCGAACTGCGGCGCCACGTCCTGGTGTCGGACGACGACGCGTACGTGTTCGGCGGCACGCTCCGCTCCGCGGTGTCGATCCGCGGCGACCGCACCGAGGAGGAGCTGCGGCGCGCCCTGCACGCCGCCGCGGCCGAGGACATCGTCGACGCCCTGCCGGGCGGCCTGGACGCGCCGCTCGACGACCGCGCCGGCAACGTCTCGGGCGGGCAGCGCCAGCGGCTGCGGCTGGCCCGCGCGCTGCTGGCCGATCCCGAGGTGCTGCTGCTGGTCGAGCCCACCTCGGCGCTGGACGCGCTCACCGAGGCGGCCGTGGCGGCCCGGATCGGCGCCGTGCGCGGCGGCCGGACCACCCTGGTCGTCAGCACCTCCCCCCTGGTGCTCGGCCGCGCCGACGAGGTGGTCCACCTGGTGGACGGCAAGGTCCGGGCCACCGGCACCCACGGCGAGTTGCTCGCCCGCGACCCCGGCTACGCGGCGCTGGTGTTCCGCGGCGGCACCGACGACCACCCGGCGAGCGCCCCTGCGGACGCCGAGGAAGGCATGGTCCGATGAGCAACCCCGACACCCCCGACGCCCCCCACCGCCTCCCGGTCGCCGACACCGCGACGGTGCGCCGGGCCAGTTGGCGCCTGCTGGCGGACGACGGCCGGGCGATGGGCGCGATCGTCGCCCTCACCTGCCTCGCCGCCCTCGCGGGCGTCGCCGGGCCGTGGCTGCTGGGCCGCATCGTCACCCGGGTCGAGAACGGCGAGCTGACGGTCGGCCAGGTGGACGGCTTCGCCGTGGCGGTCCTGGGGTTCGCCCTCGCCCAGCTGGTGCTCACCCGCTACGCCCGCTACCTCTCCCACCGGTTCGGCGAACGCGCCCTGGCCCGGCTCCGCGAGGAGGTCGTCGACCGGACGCTCGCGCTGCCCGGGCGGTACGCGGAACGGGTCGGCGCCGGCGACCTGGTGACCCGCTCCTCGCTGGACGTGGGCACCGTGGCCGCCACCCTGCGCAACGCGGCCCCGGACGTCTTCATCGCCGTCGTCCAGGTGCTGGTCATCCTCACCGCGACCTTCCTGCTCGACCCGCTGATCGGGCTCTGCGCCCTGGTGGGCCTGCCGATCGTCTGGGCGGTGAGCCGCTGGTACCTGTCCCGGGCCCGGGAGGCCTACCTCGCCGAGGGGGCCGCGGCGGGCGGGGTCACCGAGGTCCTCAACTCCACTGCCCACGGCGCCCGGACCATCGAGGCGTACGGGGTCGGGGCGCGCCAGGACGGCGTGGTCGACCGGGCCGTCGACACCGCCTACCGGGCCGGGGTGCGCACTCTCTTCCTGCGGACCGTGCTGTTCCCGGTCACCGAGTTCGCGCACGCGCTGCCGATGGCGCTCGTCCTGCTGGTGGGCGGCCTCGGCCACCTCCACGGCTCGGTGACGCTGGGCGCGGTGGTGGCGGGCGGCCTCTACATGTGGCAGCTCGTCGACCCGCTGGACCGGGCGCTCAACTGGGTCGAGCAACTGCAGCGCAGCGGTGCGTCGTTCGCCCGCATCAAGGGCGTCGGCCTGGTGTCGCAGGAGCCGCCGGCCACCGGTCTGCGCCCCGCCGACGACCGGATCGAGGCCGTCGGCGTGCGGTACGCCTACACCGACTCGCACGACGTGCTGACGGACGTCGACCTGGTGGTCCGGCCGGGCGAGCGGCTGGCCGTGGTCGGCCCGTCCGGCGCCGGCAAGTCGACCCTCGGCAAGCTGCTCGCCGGCGTCGACGCCCCGGACGCGGGGCGGATCCTGGTCGGCGGCGTGCCGGTCGCGGACCTCGCCGCGGCGGGCGAGCTGGGCAACCGCGTCGTGCTCATCACCCAGCAGCACCACGTGTTCATGGGGACGCTCCGGGAGAACATGACGCTGGCCGCCCCGGACGCCGAGGACGCGGCGGTGCTGGCCGCGCTCGCCCTGGTGGAGGCGGACTGGGTGCGCGACCTCCCGGACGGGCTGGACTCGCTCCTGGGCACCGGCGGGACCGAACTCGGCGCCGCGCAGGCCCAGCAGCTCACCCTGGCCCGGGTCCAGCTGGCCGATCCGCACACCCTGATCCTGGACGAGGCGACGTCCCTGCTCGACCCGACCACGGCCCGGCAGGCGGAGCGGGCGATGGCGGCCGTGCGCTCCGACCGCACGGTCATCTCCATCGCCCACCGGCTCCAGACCGCGCACGACGCGGACCGGGTCGCCGTCATGGCGGCGGGCCGCATCGTCGAGCTGGGCACCCACGACGAACTGGTCGCCGCCGGCGGGGCGTACGCGGCGCTCTGGCGGTCGTGGAGCGGGGAGTCCTGACCGGCCCCGGCAGCGGTCAGGGGGTGTCGGTGCGCTTTTCGAGCCGGGTGCCGTGGCGCAGGGTGAGCGACATCAGGTCGCTCGGGCCGTCGAGTTCGAGGCGGTGCCAGCGGCCGCGGGGGACGACCACCGCGCTGCCGGCGGGCAGCGGCACCAGCTCGTCGACACCGCCCCCCGCGCCGTCGCCGCCCCCGTCCGCGTCCCCGCCCGCGGGTCGGAGGTAGAGCCGCGCGCCACCGGTGAGGCAGCACACCGCCTCGTCGGCCTCCGGGTGCATCTCCCAGTGGTCGGCGTGGACGTCGGCGTCGGTCTCCACGTGGAAGGCGCCGAGGTGCCAGGTGCCCGGCGCGCCGCCGGCCATCTGCCGCTCGGCGGCTCGGACTTCGCCGTCGGGGTGGAAGTGCAGGGCCGAGGCGAACAGGTCGACGGCGGTGGGCGTCATGGCGGTGTTCCTTCCGGTCAGCAATTTCTATACGCGTAAGAAAACTAACCCCACACCATCGCCGCTGTCGACCTCTGGGGAAGAATGGACCCATGCCGACCGCACCGCGCAGGACCTCGGGCCGACCGCCCCGCATCTCCCGTGAGCAGGTCGTCGAGGCGGCCCGCCGGATCGTGACCGAGGAGGGCGCGGACCGGCTGACCATGCGCCGCCTCGCCTCCGAGGTCGGCAGCACGCCGATGGCGCTCTACCACCACGTACGCGACAAGGAGGAACTGCTCGTCCTGCTGCTGGACGACCACGCGGCACGGACACTGCGCCGGCCCGAACTACCCGCCGACCCGCGCGACCGGGTCGTCGGGGCCGCCGCCGCGATCCACGAGGCCCTGGCCGACTGCCCCTGGATCGTCGAGGTGCTCACCGCCGACGACCTGATGTCCGCGTCCGCGCTGTGGTTCGTCGAGCAGATCGTCGACGGCCTCACCGCGTGCGGCCTCACGCCGGAGCGGGCCGTGCAGGGGTACCGGACGATCTGGTACTACACCGCCGGCGAGCTGGTGGTCCGGGCGGCGGCGGCCCGGCGGCGCGCGGACGACGAGCGCGCCACGTACCGGGAGCAGGTGTTCGCCGGCCTCGACCCGGACGAACTCCCCCGCCTCGCCCAGGTCGCGGACCGCTGGGCCGCGCTGACCACCGACGACACCTACCTGGACGGCCTGCGGGCCCTGGTGGACGGCCTCCTCGCCGCCCGTTGACGCCTCGGCCCGCGGGCCCCCGGGTGCCTCAAGTCCGTTCCGGGAAGCGGGGCTTGGACTTGCCGTCGCCGAACGGGCCGGTCGAGTGCTGGAGCGAGTGCAGGATCGCGAGGCCCTGGCTGACGATGCCCGCCGCCATCTGGTTGACCCCGTCGCTGCCGTTGAGGACGGTGAGCTCGGCTCCGGACATGCCCCGGGCCGCCGCGTCGGCGAGGGCCGGCAGGTTCTCCACGATCCGGTTGGCCGCGATGAGCTCCTGGTTGCCGCCGCGCAGGGAGTCGGCCCGGGCGGTGTTGGCGTCCGCCTGCGCCTGGGCGAGCGCCCGCTCGCTGTAGGCGCTGCCGTCCGCCTCGAACTTCACCCGGTCGCGGGCGGCCTCGGCCAGCGTCCGCTGCCGGTAGGCCTCGGCGTCCGCCGGGCGCCGCACGTCGGCCTCCAGCTGCTGGGCGGCCAGCGCGGCCCGGCGCTGGGCGAGCGCGGTCTGCTCCTCGATGACGTCCTGGGAGGCCCGGGCCTCGGCGAGCGGCCCGGCCTGGGCGGCCCGGGCCCTGGACTGCTCGGTCTCGGCGAGGAACCCGGCCCGTTTGATCGCGGTGTCGCGCTCGTACTCGGCCTTCAGCGCGGCCGCCTGCTGCTCCCGCTCGGCGGCCTCCTGGTCCGCCTTGGCCTGGGCGATCCGGGCCTGACTGGCGACCGCCGCCACGTGCGGCGCGGCAAGGTTGTCGATGTACCCGGTCGAGTCCTCGATCTCCTGGATCTGCAGCGCGTCGACCACGATGCCGAGCTTCTCCATCTCGCCGTGGCTGCCCGCCATCACCTCCTGGGCGACCCGGCTGCGCTCCCGGATGATCTGCTCGACGGTCAGCCCGCCGATGATCGAGCGCAGGTGGCCGGCGAAGATCCGGCCGACGAGTTCCTCCATCTGGTCCTGTTCCGAGAGGAAGCGGCGGGCCGCGTTGGCGATCGACACGGCGTCGTCGCCGACCTTGAACACGCAGACCGCGCGCACGGTGAGCCGGATCCCCTGCTGGGTCACGCAGTCCTCGGCGATCTCCGCCTCCCGCAGGGCCAGGGAGAGCATGCGGACCTTCTGCTTGACCGGCAGGACGAGGCTGCCGTGCCCGGTGACGATGCGGAACTGGGTGTCCTGCGCCTGGTGCTTGGACCCGGAGATGAGCATCGCCTCGTTGGGTGCGGGAACGTGCCAGAAGAACATGACCGACCACCTGACCAGCTGGGATCCGAAACCGCGATTAGGGCGGCAACAGCTCGACGATCACCGAGCGGGCCGAGATCGCGTCCACCACGACCACCCGGACGTCCCGGCCGACCGGCTCCGAGCACCAGGCCGCGAACACCTCCGAACCACCCCGGAGGGCGACCAGGACCTCGCCCGGGCCGCCCGCCGGAATGGGCACCGTCACCTTGCCGACGGCTCCGACCGGGCTCTGCCGGGAGTCGTCGACCGCGGGCATGCTCTCTCGCGCCACCGGCGCCTCCGGTCCCCACGTCGCACCACCGGGTCGAGGACACCCGCGGCAACCGCCGACGGCGGCGGTGCCTCGACCCCTTCCACGGTACTCCGGCAACCGCCCCGCCACCGGCCGTCGCCGACCACCGCCGGCCACCGCCAGCCATCGCCGGAGCAGCCGGACCGGCACCGGTCAGGGCACGGCCAGGGCGACCGCGAAACCGTGGTCCGGGATGTCGAGGAAGCGCCGGTTGAACCGGACGAAGGGCTCGATGAGCAGGTCCACGAAGACCAGGAAGGCCACCGTACCGATGCCCACCGGGCCCCCCAGCAGCCAGCCGCAGAGCAGCAGCACTCCTTCGATCAGCCCCTTCGCGCACCAGAACGGCCAGGTCCAGCGGTGCCGGATGGTGATCGCCAGCAGGTCGATGGCCCGGATGCCGAAGCCGCTCATGATGATCAGCGCCGAGGCGTAGGCGCACAGCAGCGCGCCGAGCAGCATCAGCGGGTAGCTGCTCAGCCCCAACCAGGCCGCCGGCCGCAGCCATTGGAAGAGGTCGATCAGGCTGCCGCACAGGAAGAAGGTCACGAAGGGCGAGACCACCGGGCGCTTGCGGTTCCACGCCGCCCACGCCCCGATGCACACCACCGCGACGGCTGCCTGGCACAGGCCGATGGTGAGCGGCAGGTGCTTGAGCACGCCCAGCGAGAAGACGTCGAGCGGGTCGGTGCCCAGATCGGACTGGATGAAGAAGTGGGCGCCGGTCGAGAAGACCACGCAGCCGGCCAGGTACACCAGCGCCCTGGGCAGTAACTCGCCCAGCCGCCAAGGTTTTCCGTTCGGATCGACGCCAGGGGGACGGTGGGACGCCATGGGTTCCTCCAGGGGGACGGGCGTCCGGCCCGTTGCCGTCCCCAGAGGCGCGGAGGCGGGCAGCGGCGCGGACACCGGGCTGTTCGGAAGCCGGGGGCGCGGGCGGGGGGGGGGACCGGTGCGCCGACGCCGACGATGCCGATGTTGTAGACGGAGCTGGCTCCCGGGGCTTTGTTC
>NZ_JBHWIJ010000172.1:7463-13452 GCF_042732255.1 Kitasatospora sp. NPDC059803
CCCCGCGGGCCGGCCCCGGCGCTGCTCTCTCGCGGCGCCCGATCGTCAAGATGCCGAGCCATCGTGGGCGGCTCTACGAAGGGCCTCGGTCAGCCGCCGCCCGACGCCGTCACCGCGGCCGGTTCAGGCGAGCGACTGGTAGGCCAGGAAGCCGCCGAAGAGGATGACCCCGATCCCGGCGACCAGGTCGACGCCCTTCAGCAGCCGGGCGCTGAAGCGCCGGCGGAACACCACCACGCCCGTGCTCAGCAGGGTGAACCACAGGAGCGTGCCGCAGCCGACGCCGACCAGCATGGACACCGAGGCGGGCAGCGTCCCGGTGACGTTCGCCGCCGTGGCCGCGGCGAAGGCGGCGGCCCAGTAGCCGATCGTCGCCGGGTTGGAGGCGGTGGCCGCCAGCGCGGTGCGGAACGCCGCCAGCGGGCGGACCACTTCGGGGTTCCGCTCGTCGTCGGTGGCCGTCTGGACCCGGAAGGCGGAGCGCAGCGAGCGCGCGCCGATGTACACCAGCACGGCGGCCCCGGCCAGCCCCAGGGCCGTCCGCAGCGCGGGGACGTCCAGCAGCCTGCCGACCCCGGCGAGGCCCAGGCCGGCGTAGGCGATGTCCACCAGGGCCGCGCCCAGGCCGATCGCCCAGCCGGTCGGGAAGCCGTCGCGCAGGACGCTGCGCACGCACAGCAGGCCGATGGGGCCGAGGGGCAGGGCGACCAGGAAGCCGAGGCTGAGCCCGGCGAACCACGCGGGGAGGATGTTCACCGCGGTCCCCCGCAGGTCACCGCGATCATTCCGGTCCGATGAAAGTCCCGGTGAAAGTCCCGGCTCAGGTCCCGGCTCAAGGCCCGGCGGAAGGCCTGGTGCGAGCACGTGCGCGACAATTCGCTCTGCCCCTCGTCACAACACCCGCCGATCAGGTCACTCGACGAGCTCCGATATGCCGAACCGTACCTCATCCCCTTCGGCGGGACTGAGATCTTCCGGCGCGTAGAACAGCTCGTACACATTGGTCGACAACAACTGACCGAGCCTGGTCAGCGCATACACGTCGGTGCCCCGTTCCTCCAGCCAGCCCTTGTCGACGAGCTGCTCGATCTCCGCCCCGAAGACGGCCTCCATGGTGACGCCGAACCGGTCGTGGAAGTCCGGCCGGTTGACCTCGCACATCTTGAGGCCGCGGATCATGACGCGGCGCATTTCCTGTTCCTTGGTGAGGTACGTGGCGAAATCCAGCGGAATTTGACCACTTCCGACCATCTCGTAGTACTTCTTGAGCGGCTTGACGTTGACGAACAGCCGGTCGTGGATCACGCTCTTCGACGAGACGCCGAATCCGATCATCGGCCAGGTCCGCCAGTAGTACTCCAGGAAGCGCGAGTAGTCGGCGCAGCGGTCGGGGTGGTAGTACCCCGTCGAGCTGCGCCGGGCGAAGCCCGCCGCCTCCAGCGCGTCGATGGCGTACTCGTACATCCGGCGCTCGTCCTGCGCCGAGGGGAGCGCCATCTTCCCGGACGTGATGAGCGAGTGGAACGCCGTCTTGGGCCAGATCTCCAGGCCGTAGGCCGTGATACAGGCCGGTTCGAGTTCGATGGCCCGGTCGACGCTGCGCTTCCAGTCGTCCACGGACTGGTCGGGCAGCGGAAAGATCAGGTCGATGTTGGTGTGCGTGAAACCGCCGTCGACGACGGTGCGGAAGGCGCGTTCGGCGGTGGCGAGGTCGTGCGAGCGGTTGCAGATCTCCAGCAGCCGGTCGTCGAAGGCCTGGACCCCGACGCTGAGCCGGGTGAACCCGGCCTCCCGCATCCGCGCGATCTTGGCCTCGTCGACCGTCGAGGGGTCGAATTCCAGGCCGATCTCCGCGCCCTCGTTGAATTCGAACGATTCCCGGCAGGCGTCCAGCAGCCGGGCCGTCTGGTCGCCGGTGAGGATGCCCGGCGTACCGCCGCCGAAATACACCGCGTCGACCCGGAACGCGGGGAAGGCCCGATTGGCGGCGAAGGCGCGGATCTCGCGTTCGAGCGCGTCGACGTACTGGGCGAAGTGCTGCTCGTTCCGGTTGATGTAGACGGTGTAGTCGCAGAATCCGCACTTGGTGATGCAGAACGGGACGTGCAGGTAGAGCACCGCGTTCTCGGGGCGGAAGTACTCGTCGTACTCGTGGTGCCGATATTTGAACGGGTACGTGTGGATGTTCCGTCGGATGATCTTCTCGGCCATCTGCGGTCGCTCCTTCGTCGGGGCCGGCCTGGCGTGGTGGTGGACGGGTCCGGGGGCGGAGGCCGTCAGCAGAGGACCTGGAACGGGCGGACGTCGGCGGCCGCGTCGAGGGCCGGCCGGTCGTTGGGGACCACCGGGCGCCCGCACGAGACGAAGAGGTCGTCGTAGCGCTCCCGCGACCGCTCGCGGTAGTCGGCGGCGGAGCGGGCCAGCATCTTGACGACCTCCTCCGCGAGCATCAACTGGTACTGGCAGGACTCGGTGTTGAGGACGTTCACGTCGCCCGAGGCCACGTGGTTCTCCTGCCGGCAGCCCCCGCCGCACAGGTAGCGGGCCCAGCACGACCCGCACACCCGGTGCTCGTCGACGGTGCGCCGCCACTCGGGGTGGTCCCGGGTGAGGCCCTCGGCCCCGGTGCCCACGTCGAAGCCCTGGTCACCGACCAGGCGGTGGCAGGGGCTGACGCTGCCGTCCGGGGAGTGCGTGTAGTACGTCCGGCCGCCCGAGCAGAACGCCAGCGCCGCCGCGCCCTCGGTGACCATCTGCACGGCGCGCTCGTACTCCAGCACGCCCTTGAACCGGTTGTCGGGGGCGAACAGCCGCGGGTAGTGGACCAGGAAGTCCTTGAACTGCTCCACGATGCCGGGCTGGAGGAAGTGGTTGATGTACTGGATGCCCTTCGGCTCGGACAGCTTCCGGTCCCCCAGCGTGAGGGCGATCGGTACCGTCGTGCCCTGCTCCACCGGGTAGACGCCCGGATAGATCTGGAAGTAGTCGAAGAGGTCGAGCCCCCACAGGTCGAGCACGCTCTCGGTGAGGCTGGGCGCCGCCGACGCGATGGTCATCCGGGCCACCAGGGTGACGTCGTCGCCGCACGCCTCGCGCAGCCGGAACAGGTTGCGGATGATCCGGTCGTAGGAGCCCTTCCCGTTCTTGGAGGGGCGGTTGGCGTCCTGGACCTCGCGGCCGCCGTCGATCGAGACCGAGACGATGAACCGGTGGTCGCGGAACAGCTCCTCGACGCCCTGGGGCATCAGGGTGAGGTTGGTCGAGATCCGGTGGACGAACTCGGTCCCCGAGCGCCCGGTGAGGTCGCGGGCGCGCTCGCAGATCTTGCGGATCACCGTGAAGTTCGCCAGCGGCTCCCCGCCGAAGAACTCGAAGCGGACCCGCTGCCCGGGCGCGGCGTAGCGGTGGATGAAGTCGAAGATCCAGGCGATCGAGTGCTCACCCATCGCCTCGGTGATCCGGCCGTAGTCCCCGCCCTCGGCGAAGCAGTACGTGCAGGCGAGGTTGCACACGTTCGTCAGGTTGACGTTGACCGCGAAGTCGGCGCCGTCGGAGAGCGCGCTCTCCCGGAGCCGGATGCGGTTGGCCTCCCGGCCGGTGGCGGCGCCGGCCTGCAGCCGCTCCCACGCCCGCCGCTCGTCCAGCCGCAGGTGGTCGACGCCGGAGGCCAGCCGCTCGGCGGTGTCCGCCGGGGCGAGCAGCAGCCGGTGGCTCCCGGTGATGAGGACGGCCGACAGGTCGTCGCTGAACGGCAGGACGCGGTAGTCGGTCCCGTGCCGCATCGGACCCGCCTGCTCCGTCGTGCTCGCGGGCCCGGTCATGACCTGGCGCGGGGCTGGAAGAGCGGCAGCGGCGAGACGTCCTCGTTCAGCGTTCCGGCGGAGGCCTCCACGGTCGGGAAGTGCGCGCGGTCGAAGACCTGGTGGAGGCTGGAGGTGCACTGCGGCGGTACGGCCACCTGGACGCCGACCTCGCCCGCCGTGCTCTTGGCCGCGATGTACCGGAAGCTCTCCTGCGGGGCCAGGTCGATGACCTGCCAGCCCTGGTCGGCGGCCGGGTCGCCGTAGCGGCGGTGGTAGGCCCGCACCGGCGCGGCGGAGGTGTTGCGCACCTGGACGTGCAGGGCGCGGACGTCGCCGTGCCAGTCGAAGCGGGCCAGGTCCAGGCCCTCGGCGGCGGGGAGTTCCGGCACCCGGGCGCGCGGGCGGGCGTCGGGCAGCAGGACGATCGGCGAGCGGGCGCCGCAGCCGATGCAGGCGCCGGCCGCGTCCAGGCCGACCAGGTCGGCGTTCAGGCCGTAGCGGGTGATCTGGAGCTGCCCGCACCGGTGGCACCAGGTGTTGGTCGACTCCGTGTCGTACACGTTCCCCAGGTAGACGTGGTTGAGCCCCATGTCCATGGCGACCTTGCGGGCCCGTTCCAGCCGGTCGACGGGGGTGCGGATGGTGTTGGTCATCTTGTAGTCCGGGTGGAAGCGCACGAAGTGCGTGGGCACGTCGGGGCTGAGCCGCTCGCCGACGAACCTCGCCATGTCCCGGGCGGTCGCCTCGTCGTCGCTGAGGTCGGTGACCATCAGCGTGGAGACCTCGACGTGCTTCCCGGCCCGGAACACCTGCTCGGTGCCCTCCAGGACCGGTTCCAGCCAGCCCTTGGTGATCTTCCGGTAGTACTTCGGGTCCAGGGACTTGATCGACACCGAGAAGATGTCGATCACCGGGATCAGTTCCTCGATCGCCTCGCCGCTGATGAAGAACGCGGACTTGTAGAGGTTGACGATTCCCGCCGCCTTGGCGAGGGCGGCCGTCTCCACGACGAACTCGTGCCACACCACCGGGTCGTTGTAGGTCCAGGAGATCACCTTCACGCCGTGCCGGACGGCGATGTCCACGACCTCCTCGGGCGTGTAGTGGTAGACGTCCTTGTCCTCCACGTGGCGCGCCTGCGACGTCTTCCAGTTGTGGCAGTAGTCGCAGTTGAGCATGCAGCCGACGTTCCCCATCGAGAGGATCCGGGCGCCGGGCGCGTAGTGGAACACCGCCTCGGTCTCGATGGTCTCCTCGGTGGCGTGGACCGAGCGCCCGTAGTTCAGGGTCACCAGGCGGCCGTCCCGGTTGGCCCGGACCATGCAGAATCCGTGCTGGCCGGGGCGGATCCGGCAGTTCCGGGGGCTGAGATGACATCGGACCACGCCGTCGTCCAGGCGTTCCTCCAGCCTGGCGGGGCGTGGTTCCTTGTCCCAGGTGTTCTGCGACATGGCTGTTCCTTCCGTGCGGTGGTACGGACACGGTGGTGCGGAGGCGGTGGTGCGGCGGCGACGGGTCGGGGCCGGACGGATCGGGGCCGGACGGGTAGATCCCGGACGGCCCGGCGCGGTCGTCCGCACCGGGCGGGCCCTCCGGATCAGGCCGTCGCCGGAGGAGGTGCGGTCACGTGCGCGGGGCACGCCGGGACGGGGCGCGCCGGGGCGGCGCGGTCGGGCAACCCGAATTCCCGCACTGCAGTGCGGAATTCGACATCGGCCCGCCCGTACGTCCGCCCGTACATCCGCCCGTGGTCCGGAACCCCACTGTCCCGGTTTCTCGCTTTCACCGGGCGGGCCGGTTCCGCGCGGGTTTCCGCGGTCACGAACGTCAAGCGGATCTCACTTTCCCTCATGACGAAGCCACTGCTGAGAAAAACGCCCCGTGAAGAGGCCGAAGCGGAGCGGGAGTTCGGTGAGAAATTCGCCAACTGCGATGAGCTTCGGCGTATGGGCTCCCGCCTGTCAAGAAGTCCGCGTGCCGCCCGATCCGGCCAACACCTCGAAGCGGACAGCGCCCTCCGGTCGCAGCGGGGCGCAGGTTAGGCAAGCCTCACAAACGGTGATCTCGCGCCTGCCCAGCGGGGGGGCGGGGGGGGGGGGGGCGGGGGGCGGGGGGGGGGGGGGGGGCGGGCGGGCGCGCCCCCGGGGGGAGGGGGGGGGACAGACTGCGCGCGCCGCCAGACAACC
>NZ_JBHWIJ010000172.1:13462-18117 GCF_042732255.1 Kitasatospora sp. NPDC059803
GCGGTAGTCCGGGCGGACAACCTGGACCGCCACACCGCCGAGGGCTGGGACGCCCTCCTCGCGGGCCCGGGGCGCCGCCGGGGGCACGACCGCGACCCCCCCGGGCTCTCAACGCCCCGCCCCCGCCCCCGGGGGGGGCCGATCCGGCGGGGCGGCGCGGCCGGGATCGCCCGATGTGGGAGGAGGGCCGAAAATCGCCGCCCGTCGACGGAATACCTGCTGTCACAGAGCCGATCGGCCGCCCCACCCGCCGCTCGCCGAGCACCGGTAAAGGCAGTCCCGAGGGGGGGCGTGTGGAGCGACCGGGGCAACGAGGGGGCGGCTGTTGGGAATTCAGGGGGCGGTGGGGCCGGACGGGGAGAGGATCCGGGAGAGGCCGAAATCGAAGCGCTCGGCGAAGGCGGCGTCCTCCAGGTGCGGGACGACCCGGCCGAGCGCCGGGTAGCCGCCGCCGGCGAGGGCCGGGCCGAGGGTGTGCACGCCGCACTGGGCGGCCAGGGCCTGTTCCTCCCGGGTCAGGCCGAGGGTCAGGTACCGGATTGGCCCGCCGTCGAGGAGCGCGGCGATCACGGCGTCGGCGAAGCGCAGGGTGCCGGGCTCGGCGGCGTAGATGCCCCTTCCGCCGCGATCCCTCTACGCTGAGGACCGGTCAGCCCACCGGCGCCCCCTCCGGAGCCCCGGCGGCAGCCGCTCGCACAGGTCCGCGGCGCCCTGCCGGCCGCCGACCTGATGCCGCTCACCACCACCCCGACCACCCGCCGAGCCCGCACCGGAGGCGCCCGATGACCACCCTCCACCTCGGCGTCGACGCCGGCGGCAGCCGCACCCGCGCCGTCCTCCTGGACGCCGCGGGCGCCGTCCGGGGCCGCGGCGAGAGCCCCGGCGCCAACCCCGCCGGAGAGGGCCCGGAGCCGGCGCTCGACCGGCTGGCGGCGGCGGTCACGGCCGCCCTCGACGGGCGCGGCCCGGGCCGGATCGCCGCCTGCCTGATCGGCCTCGCCGGGTACCGCTCCCTACCGGACCCGGACGCGTTCGCCGAGCGCTGCCGGGCCGCCCTCGGCCTCCGCCACCCGGTGCGACTGGTCCCCGACACCGTCCCGGCCCTGGCCTCCGGCGGCGTCACCGACGGCCACGGCACCGTCCTGATCGCGGGCACCGGCGCGATCTGCGTCCGGCTCGCCGGTGCCCGCACGCTCGCGCGCGGCGGCGGGCTCGGCTGGCTGCTCGGCGACGAGGGCGGCGGCTTCTGGCTCGGCCGCGAGGCCCTACGCCACGCCCACGCCGACCCGGCCGGCCCGCTCGGCACCGCCGTCCGCGCCCGCTGCGCCGCCGACTCCCCCGAAGCCCTGCTCCACTGGGCCTACGCCGGCCCGCCCCGCCGGCTCGCCACCCTCGCCCCGCTGGTCTCCCGGCTCGCCGCGCAGGGAGACCCGGCCGCCCGCGCCATCGCCGACACCGCCGCCGACCACCTGGCCGGCCTCGCCCGCGCCACCGCCGCCCCCGCCGAACCCCTGGTCCTCACCGGCTCGGTGGCCACCACCCCCGGTCCGATCCGCGACCGCCTCCACCACCTCCTCGCCGACCTCCACCCCCGCCTCCCCCGCACCGACGCCGCCACCGCCGCCGCCCACCTCGCCACCCGCCTCGCCGCCGGGCGGTAGGCGGTAGGCCGTAAGCGGTAGACGGTCCCGACGGATCACCAACTCCACTGCACCCCACCGGAAATGGCATGCACGCCACTAGCCAACCGGTCAGTAACGCCCCTACCGTCGAGCTCCCGTGGCTTCGACGGAGGAGCTCCCCTTGCGCCTACGCCCCCACCCCCTGCGCTTCCCGGCCGCCGCCGCAGCGTCGGCCCTGCTCGTCACCGCCGCCCTGACCACCACCCCCACCGCCGCCGCCCCCGCCGCCCCGACCGCCACCGCGGCCGACTACTGCGGCGGCCACTGCCGGGACATCCTGCCGCCCGGCGAGAACGGCAACGCCACGCTCGCCGAGATCCTGCTCAACCGGATGTTCGGCAGCCGCCCCGCCCACACCGACGACCAGCTCGGCCCGTACGCCGCCCTCGCCTCCGGCTACCCGGGCCTGACCGAGGCCAAGCTGCGCGACTTCTTCAACGACGCCTCCTTCGGCGTCCCCGCCGACCAGGTGGCCAGCACCATCAGCCCGCGCGCCGACGTCACCATCGTCCGCGACAAGGCCACCGGCGTCCCGCACATCACCGGCACCACCCGCTACGGCACCGAGTACGGCGCGGGCTACGCCGCCGCCCAGGACCGGCTGTGGGTGATGGACCTGTTCCGGCACGTGGGCCGCGGCCAGCTGTCCGGCTTCGCCGGCGGCGCCGCCGCCAACCGCCAGCTGGAGCAGAGCTTCTGGCAGGCCGCGCCGTACACCGAGGCGGAACTGCAGCAGCAGATCGACGCCCTGTCGGCCCGCGGCGGCCGGGCCGCCCAGGCCCTCACCGACGCGAACGCCTACCTCGACGGCATCAACCAGTACGCCAAGGAGTCCTACAACGCCCGCACCTTCCCCGGCGAGTACGACCTGACCGGGCACATCGACCCGATCACCAACGCCGGGTCGATCGAGCCGTTCAAGCTGACCGACCTGGTCGCCCTGGCCTCCGTGGTCGGCGCCCTGTTCGGCTCCGGCGGCGGCGGTGAACTCGCCTCCGCCCAGGTCAAGTCGGCCGCCGAGGCCCGCTACGGCAAGGACGCCGGGGACGCGGTCTGGAAGTCGCTGCGCGAGGCCGACGACCCGGAGGCCGTCCAGACCCTGCACGACGGCCAGCGCTTCCCCTACGCCCCCGTCCCCGACGCCCCGCAGGGCGAGGCGCTGCCCGACCCCGGCTCGGTGGTGCCCGAGCGGATGATCTACGACGCCACCGGCACGGGCGCCGGCGCCGCGAGGACCGCCGCCCCGGGCGTGCTGCCCGGCAACCTGCTCACCGCCAAGCACGGCATGTCCAACGCCCTGCTGGTCTCCGGCGCCCACACCGACGACGGCCACCCGGTGGCCGTGTTCGGCCCGCAGACCGGCTACTTCGCCCCGCAGCTGCTGATGCTGGAGGAGATCCAGGGCCCCGGCATCAGCGCGCGCGGCGCGGCCTTCGCCGGCCTGAGCTTCTACGTGCAGCTCGGCCGCGGCCAGGACTACGCCTGGAGCGCCACCTCCGCCGGGCAGGACATCACCGACACCTACGCCGTCCCGCTCTGCACCACCGACGGCTCCCCGGCCACCACCGCCGCCAACTCCTACCTCTGGCACGGCCAGTGCGTCCCCTTCGACCGGCTGGAACGCAAGAACACCTGGAACCCGACCACCGCCGACTCCACCGCCGCCGGCTCCTACACCCTGGTGATGTACCGCAGCAGGTACGGCCTGGTGACCGCCCGCGGCACGGTCGGCGGCGCCCCCGTGGCCTTCACCTCGCTGCGCTCCACCTACCGGCACGAGGCGGACTCCATCATCGGCTTCCAGGAGCTCAACGACCCCGGCGCGGTGCACGACGCGGCGGGCTTCCAGCAGGCCGCGCAGGACATCAACTACACCTTCAACTGGTTCTACGCCGACTCGCGCGACATCGCGTACTACAACTCCGGCAGCAACCCCGTACGCGCCCCCGGGGTCGACCCCGGCCTGCCGCTGCGCGCCGAACCGGCCTACGAGTGGGCCGACTTCGACCCCGCCACCAACACCGCCCGGTACACCCCGGCGGCCGAGCACCCGCAGTCCGTCAACCAGGACTACTACATCTCCTGGAACAACAAGCAGGCCGACGGCTTCACCTCGGCCGGGTTCGGCAACGGCTCGGTGCACCGCGGCAACCTGCTCGACGACCGGGTCAAGGCGCTGCTGCGCAACGGCGGCAAGGCGAGCCGGGTCTCGCTCACCCAGGCCATGGCCGGCGCCGCCCTGGCCGACCTGCGCGCCGAGGACGTCCTGCCGGACCTGATCCGGGTGCTGCGCAGCGCCCCCGTCACCGATCCGGCCGCCGCCACCGCGCTCCAGCAGCTGGAGGCCTGGCTGGCCGGCGGCGCCCAGCGGAAGGAGACGTCGCCCGGCAGCCACGGCTACGCCGACGCCGCCGCGATCCGCGTCCTGGACGCCTGGTGGCCGCTGGTCGCGGAGGGCGTCATGCGACCCGGCCTCGGGGACCAGCTGTTCACGGCCCTGACCGGCGCCCTGCAGATCAACGAGTCGCCCTCCGGCGGCCAGACCGGTCCCGGTGGCGGCCCCGTGAGCGCCAACGAGGCGATCCCGCACAAGGGTTCGGCCTTCCAGTACGGCTGGTGGAGCTACCTGGACAAGGACCTGCGGTCCGTCCTGGGCGACCAGGTGGCCGGCCCGCTGGCCCGCCCGTACTGCGGCGGGGGCGATCTGGCGGCCTGCCGGGGCGTGCTGCTGGACACCCTGAAGCGGGCGGCCGCCCAGACCCCGGCCCAGGTCTACCCGGGCGACGCGGACTGCTCCGCCGGCGACCAGTGGTGCGCCGACACGATCATCCAGCGCCCGCTCGGCGGTGTCACGGACGACAAGACCACCTGGCAGAACCGTCCGACCTACCAGCAGGTGGTGCAGTTCCCGAGCCACCGCTGAACCCATGCCGCTGTCTTCCACCCGGGCGGGGCACCCGCGTGGAAGACAGC
>NZ_JBHWIJ010000173.1:0-18072 GCF_042732255.1 Kitasatospora sp. NPDC059803
TCTCGCGCTGGCTCGTTGACTTTCACCACATCATACAACCCCCCCCCCCCCGCGTCCTGAATCGTTCAGTCTACGAGCCGAAGGGCTCGCGTCTGCCCGTGAGCTGTCGGCGTCAGTCGGAAGAACTTGACCTGGGCTCGCCCCCCGGACTGCTCCAGCCATCCCGCATCAACGAGCTGCTGCCGGATGCGGGAGAACATGGTCGGCGTCCATCCGACAATGCCCGCCAGGTCCTTTGCCGACTGCTCGATCGCCCCGTTCAGGCCGACGAGCTCCGGATCGTTGTAGAGCACGATCATCAGGCGCTGGTTGGCGGTCAGGTTGTGGGTCCGCCTCAGCAGCTCCCCGAACGACATGCTCCTGCTCCCATGCAGCGCAAACGTCTGAGCGCTCATCGGTCCTCCCACCACTCTCGAACTCTCGGGGCCAACCCAGGGATGTCCGGGGGGTTGAAGCGTTTCACTGCTTCACGCTGATCGTAGCCCGGACCGTGGAACGCGATGTAGGGCGTGATCCGGTACAACTTCGAGTTCCCGAACGTGCCCACCGCAACCAAGATCCGGTGTTTGAGGAGCTTGCGGCTGATCCGGCCGATGGCATCTGCCGTCATGCCGACTTCCTTGCCGATGTCCGCCCCCGTCATCACCACAGGCTCCATGCCCTCTGGCGACGTTCCGATCCACCACAGGACCATGAACTTCTCGCCCGGGGTGAACTTATTGCTGCGGCAGATGGCGCGGACGCGTTCCTTGTCGACGTTCGCGTGTCCGTCGTAGAACGCGAACGGAGCAAAGGGGAGAAGTTCCCCGTTCTCGTCCGCTGGCGCGCGTCGGCGCCGTGCGGCGGCAGCCACGTGGTCCCCTCCTTCCTCGGGCATAGGTTTTGGACCCTGCTGCGGTCGGCCGCAGCGGATCAGATGGCCTAAAAGTACATGACCGAAACGTCACTGAGCCAACTTCGGGGGCGCTCATGACTTCGTGTCGCGCCGTCCTTCCAAGGGCAGCCTCAGATGTACTTTTCAGCACTGAACCACGATCGTACGATCGTGGTTCCCTGACTTATCGATCGTGGTTTCCAGATCTGCTGATCAGGTCACCACGAGGCAGTGGCCGCTTCACCACGGTCCTATGAGCAGCCTTGGCAGCTCCTTGATCGGGGTAGGAGATCTGACGATCGTGGCTTCCAATGGCATTTCCGCAGGTCAAAGGCTTAAAGGGCTCTTCTCCCTCTCTTGCAACTGAACGACGCCAACCACGTGAGCACCTCTCAGGGTGCTTGGCCATCCGGCCGCGAGCCACTGGGTGGTAACCGCCATGAGCCCGGGGGCAACCCGCCGTGGCATACCGCTGCTCGGCCGAGGACGGCCTCCCAGCTCCCGGGTCACCTTAGCGATGTACTGGCGAACTTCCCTCTCGGGCGGCGCGCATTCAGTGGCCCGTATCTACAGCAACCACGGAGCAGCCACTCAGGACCGTTGTTGGTAGGCAGGCGCTCAGCCAGTTCCTCCACCACTCACTGGAGCAACTACCGGGACCGAGGGCAAGGGAGCACCGCCCGGAAGCTGGCGGACATCGCCGCCAAGGCGGTGTCCGCCAGCTGAGGACGGAGCGGACTGCGGCAGCGTAAGGGGTCTGGGGACCCGAGGTCCCCAGCGGGGGTCCGGGGGCTGGCCCCCGGGAGGGGAACTGGCGATCCCTCAGTGACCACCGCTCAAGACGCGCGGACGAGTAGGTGGTCGAGAGCAGAAGACGGAAGGCACCACCGGGAGCGAGCATCACGCCCGCATAGCCAACTCCCAGCAGGAAGTGAGAGATGGGCCTCTACACCGTGGGCGGCGCCCGCATCACGAAGGCCGGGTTCCCGGCCACCCCAGTCCAGGACCGGATGATGACCGTCACCGAGCGGATCTACGCGACCCGCCGCTACGCCGAGGGCGACCGCAAGCCCGAGGGCGCGATCCGCACAATCGCCTTCCAACCCGGCGCGCAGATCCGGGAGTCGGACATCGCGAAGCTGTTCCCGCCCCCGACCATCACGTCGGTCCTGCCGTCCGGAGGCCCGGCCGCTGGCGGGACCGTGGTGACGATCACGGGCACGAACCTGGACGGCACCAGCGCCGTCACCTTCGGCGGTACGGCGGGCACCGGGCTGACGATCGTCTCCGACACCGTGGTGAAAGTGACCGTCCCGGCGAAGGCGGCAGGCGCGGTCGACATCGTGCTGACCGACGACGCGGGCACCGTGACGAAGACGAGCGGCTTCACCTACTCCTGACCCGTTCCGGTGGTGGCCGGCTCGGCGCGACACAAGCCGTCCCGGCCGCCACCCTGCTGAGGCTCGAACAGCTTCGTGGTGAAGGAACAGCTGATGACAACCACCCCGCGCAGCCGCAAGGCCGCTGCCGCCGCCGAACCAGTCGATCCAGACAGCACGATGGCGGAGGCGAGCACGCTCGTCCCGGCCGCCGCCCCGCTGGAGCCACCGGCCGGGCCCGAACCGGACCCCGTGCCGGAGACCAGGGTTCCCGAGCGAGTGCCGGTCGCGGAGGCGCTCCCGGAGGCTATCGATGGGCTGATCGTCGACTCGCAGACCCGCCGCCCGCCCACAGACCTGGACACCCTGTTCGAGAGGATCACCCCGCACGGCAGCGCCTTGGTCAGCACCATCCGCCTGGTCGAGAACCGAACCGATGAGTATGGCCGCACCCGCACCACGCTGCTGGCTGCACAGGGGGCCCACCTGTCCGAGTCCGTCGTCGAGCTGCTGCTGCAGCGCCTGCGGGACCAGGCCAGCGTCCGCCACGCGGTCGGCAGGTAGACCGCGGTGTCGACGCTCGACTGGCAGGCCACGTACGGCGGCGCCACGTTCGACCCGGCCGCCGCCGGCGGGACCGTCACCTCGCTCACCCTGCACCCCAACCCCGAGCGCACCGGCCAGCCCGCTGCCGTCGCGGCCGCGGTCGCGCTGAAACCCGGCACGTTCCGCTTCACGATCCCGGACACCCTGGCTGCCGGCCGCTACTGGGGAACCGTCACCTTCACCCCGGCCGCCGGAGCGCCCGCCAACACGGACCAGACGATCCGCGTCGACCTGCCCACCGGCACCGGCCTGGTCACCTCGCCCGAAGCAGTCGCCGACCACGCCGGTATCCCGCTGCCGCTCACCGAGGCGCAACGCGACGGCCTGCGAACAGCGATCGAAGACGCGCAGGCCGACGTGGAGGCGTACCTCGCCCGCTCGCTGGTGCCGCGCCTGGCCACGCTGAACGGCGTCCGCCCGGCGCCCGGGACGGACCTGGGGGCGTGGCAGGCGTGGGCGCACTGCGCGCCGGACGACGACTTCGCCGTGGATAGCTGGACGGTGCTGCCGGACGGTACGTACGACGTGCGGCTTCGCGTCGGCCTGGACGGCGCGGCCGAGCGGCCGATCCGGCGCTTCGTCACCGCGCACGCCGCCGAGACGATCCGCAACACCCCGACCACGGGCGGCGGGGCCAGCGGGCGCCGGGTGTCGTCGTTGTCGGCAGAGGGGCAGTCGATCAGCTACGAGGCCGCGCCGAGCGCCGGCCAACCCGGGGCGCTGCCGGTGCTGGTCACGCTGGACGGCTACCGGCAGCCGCCGGTGTACGTGCGGCCCCGACCGGCCGCTGCCCCGTGGCCGTACGGGGGGACAACGTCGCTGTGGCGGTGATCCTGCCGAATCGGCGCTTCACCGCGTACGTCGCCGAGCACCCCTGGGAACGCGACGCGCACGGCCTGCCCGTGCCGCCGAGGCCCGGCACGACCGCGGCCTCGGGGCCGGCGTTGCCCGGCGCCGCCGTGGTTCAGGCGGACGGGTCGTGGTCGCTGCGCGCCGACCCACGGCACTGGCCGCTTCGCCCCGGTGACCGGCTCGTCGACGGAGCCGAGTCCTGGACGATCACGACGGCCCGGCTGTGCGCCGTCGCGGTGGACGGCGCGGCCGACTACATCGCGATCACCGCAGCCCTCGACCCGCCGCTGGTGCCCTGATGGCGCGCTTCGAGGCGGTGCCGGGGCTGGAGGAGTTGGTGGCTGCCATGGTGGCGCCCGAGGTCGGCCGAATCGCCGACCAGGTCGCCGACCGAGCCAGGCGTCTGGCCCCGCCCACGAAGCAGTGGGTGACCGTCGCCGACGACCGGGTCCGCCATACCCACGTGCAGACCGAGGGGCAGAGCGTCCCGAACAACCTGCGCTTCAAGGTGCCGTCGATGGACTGGGACCGCAAGCACCGCGGCGTCGGCGAGTACACCTACATGAAGGCGCCGCGCGACGAGAGCAGCCGAGCCGTCGCGAACCTCAAGAACTGCCGCTGCACAACTACCCTTGACCCCAAGGGAGTTGCCCATGGGATTAATACTGGTCAGCCCGTGACGGCCGGCAACCGGGTCACGGTCACCGTGGTCTGCGAGGGGGACCTCGTCGTCCAAGCCGAGTTCGGCGACGTCTACCCGGGCGGCCTGGTCGCCACGGGCACCCACTTCATGGCCAGAGCCGTCAACGAGACCTCCCTCAAGTACCGGTAGAGCGCGCGACGCAAGGGCCCGGGTCCTGCACAGTGCACCGCCATGGCAACCAACACCAGCAGCAAGAACGCCCCGCCGGCCGCGAGCGGAGAGCCGGACCAGCAGACCGTTGTCGGCCCGCCCCTGGGCACCGGCCAGGACCCAGAGAAGGTCCGGCTTTCCCACCACCTGTTCATCTCCGGCCAGGACTACCTGCCCGGCGCCGACGTGTGGGTGGCCCCGGACTACGCCCGCCAGCTGCGCGCCAACGGCTACGTCGCACGCCGCTGATGACCGAGCCGGCGCTCCTTCAGAAGGTGGCGGCCGTCGACCCCGTCGCCGCCGCACTGGCCCACCTGCGCCGGCACCCAGCCGTGCTGGAGGCGGTCGGAGGCCCCGGCCACGTCTCCGGCCTGGTCGAGGCGCCGTGGCCACGGCTGAGGGTCACCTCGGGCCCGGGCGGTGACCTGCGCGGGCTGCGCTGGGAGACCGTCGGCGAGGTCACGATCGAAGTGATCTCCGACCCGGCCGGCTGGCCCGGCTCCGCCGAACTACGCCGCCTCACCCTGCTGGCGGCCGGCGCGCTGCTCGGCCTGCCCGACGCCGAGCCGCCGCCGGCCGGGCCGGTGGTCAGCCACGTCGCCACCAGCAGCCCGCTGGCCTTCACCGAGCTCACCTCGGGAGCGATCCGCTACAGCATCTCCCTGCAAGTCGTCATGCACCCATGAGCCAGGGCGCGACACAAGCCCTGTTCGGGCCGCACCTTTTCTCCTCGTCGCAGTCCCTGCCCCCGAGGAGCCCCATGAGCGTGAAGTCCAACGCGGCCGAGACCGTCGTTCCCGGCCGGCTCTACCTCTATCTGGCGCCGGTCGGGACCGTCGCGCCCACTGACGCAACCGTCGCGCTCGCGGCCGGCTGGCGGTCGGTCGGCCACACCACCGAGGACTCCCTGAAGTTCAAGGAGGAGCCCAATTTTGAGTCGATGAAGTCTGCCCAGTCCGACTTTGCGGTTCGCCAGTTCCAGACCGCCGACGCGGTCACCGTGGAGATGGACCTGCTCCAGTGGTCCGCTGCGAACTTCAAGGCCGTCTACGGCGGCGGCAAGATCGCGGAGATCATGCCCAGCGGCGGACTCGACAAGGACGCCCGGCACTACAAGTTCGTCCCGCCACGTATCGGCGAGCGCATCGAAATCGCCGCGCTGCTCGAAGTCCTCGACGGCGGCAAGCACTACCGGTTCGTCTTCCCGCGGGCGATGCAGCTCGAAGGCGTCGCCAACGACCTCCAGAAGGGTTCCGGCTCGAAGCTGCCGCTGCGCCTGGGGCTCCTGGGCGGCGACGACACCGATGCCTGGTACATGCTCACCGACGACCCCGCGTTCAAGGAGTCCTGACGGCAGCGGTCGCCACAAGCCTCGCGGCTGTGCGACCGTCCCCGCCGACCACCCATCCGACCTGGAGGACCTTCCCTTGAGCGACTTTGTGATTGACCTCGACGCGCCGAAGCGGGAGGTCACCCACCCCAACGGCATCCCGGTCCTGCTCGGTGGGGAGACCTTCACCTTTCCGGCCGAGCTGCCGTTGGACGCGCTCGACCCGCTGCTCGCGAACAACCTTGACCTCATGGGCATCGCCGCGCAGGTCATCGCCGATGAGAAGAACCAGAACATCGCCGGCGGCATCGTTGACCTGCTGCTGACCCGCCCGCACCTGCCCCGTACCTTCCTCGCCGCGCTGCGCGACGTGTATCTGCTACTGCTCGGCGTCGAACAGTTCGAGCGCTTCACCGCACAGCGGCCCAGCATCGCCGACTACATCCGTCTGACGAAGGCCCTGGTCAAGGCGTACGGCGTGAGCCTGGGAAAGCTCTCCGGGTCGCCGACCTCGCCCGCGGCAGGTGGGACGACCTCGAGTACGACCTCGCCTACCACCACCGGCGAGACGCCCGCGACCTCTGGCGCCGCCCCGGCGACCCCGCCTTCCTCGGAGTCCGCCGCCTCGTAGTCCTCCTCGACGGGCTGCCCGAGCAGGCCCGCACCCGCCGCGCCCCAGGTGAGCGCGCCTGGTGGGGCTTCCAGGAGGAACTCCTCGCCCAGCTCGTCGAGCTGACCTCGGTCTACGCCGCCGACCGGCGGCTCACCGAACCCCTGGCCGTCCCCCGGCCGAACACCGTCCGCACCGCGGACACCGCACCACCACCGCCGTCGTCCGGCACGTCAGGTCTGCGCCAGCTGCTTGACGCGGCCTCGCACCGAGGAAGGGTCCAGCATGGCTGAGGGCCAGGTCTCCGGGCGCCTCGTCGTGCAGGTCGAGGCCACGGCAGCCGGCTTCGCCCGCAGCCTGCGCACCAAGGTCGAGGAGGCCAGCGAGGGCATCAAGGCCCGCATCGGCATCGACGTCGACGGCGAGGGCCTGCGCGAGCGGCTCAAGGCCGTCGTCGAGGAGGCGTCCGCCGGGCTGCGCGCCAAGGTCAAACTCGCCGTCGACCGCGAGCACCTGCGCGGCGACATGGAACGCGCCGTCGACGGCGCCGCCGCGGGCGTCCGCGCGAAGGTCAGCCCGGACGGCGAGCACTTCCGCCGCGAGCTGACCCGCGTCGTCTCCGAGGCGACCGGCGAGCAGGGCGCCCGGATGCGGCTGCGCCCCGACATCGACCCCCGAGGGCTGGTCGACGCGGTGCGGCGCCGGGTCCGCGAGGCGGACGGCGACGTCGCCCAGGGCGGCGGGATCAAGATCCCGTTCCAGCTGCCTGGCCGCGCCCTGTTCATGGGCGCGATTCTCACCCTCGTGCAGCCAGCGGTCGGCGCGCTGGCCCAGCTCGGAGCCGGCCTGACCGCCATGGTCGGCTCGGCGTGGCCAGCGGTGAACACCCTCGCCGCGATCCCCGGCGTCCTGGCCGCGCTCGGCGTCGGCCTGCTCAGCACCAAGGCCCTGTTCGGCGGCGTTGGCACCGCCGCGCAGGCGTACGGGCAGAAACTCGCGGCGGTGCGCGACGGCACCACCATGAGCGCCGCCGAGTTCCAGAAGATGACAGCGGCAATCAACGCCGTCCCGCCGCCCGTACAGGAGACCGTCCAGGCGCTCCTCGGGTTCCAGGGCGTCTGGAAGAGCATCAAGCAGGACGCGCAGAAACGCTTCTTCTTCGACCTCGCGCGTGACATCACCCCGCTCGGCGCGAGCGTCCTGCCGCTCGTCCGTACCCAGCTGAACGGCGTTGCCGACGCCGGCCATCGCTTCGTAGCTGACGCGGCCCGGTGGATGCAGACCCCCGTTTTCCGGGCCGACGGTGCCGAGATCGTCCGTTCCAACACCAAGGTGCTGGGCCTGATGGGCATCAGCATGAAGAACCTCGGACACACCACCGAGGACCTGGTGGTGGCCGGAGCCCCGTTCGTCGAGCGCCTCGCTGAGGCGACACGACGCGGTACCCAGTGGGCCCGCACCTCCGTCGCTGCTGCCCGCGAGAACGGCTCTCTCAACCGGGCCATGAACGAGGGCGCCGACGTAGCGGCCTCGCTTGGCCGCTCCTTGCGCAGCCTCGGCAAGGGCCTCGGCGGCACGTTCGCCGCCGGCCGGGACTCGGGCAACTCCCTACTCGCGGGGATGGAGCGCACCCTCGACCGGTTCGACAAGTGGTCGCACTCCGACACCGGCAAGAACCGGATGAAGGACTACTTCGACCAGGCACTGCCCGGCGCCCGGGAAATGATCGGCCTGGTCGGTGACGTCGGGCGCGGACTCGCCCGCCTTGGCGCGGACAGTGGCATCGCCTCGCTGGTCTCCCAGGTCCGCACCCAGTTCGTCCCCGCCATCGGTGCCCTCTTCAACGGCCTCGGCCTACTTGGACCCCACGTCATCGGTGTGCTGTCCAACATCGCCGAGATCATCGGCCGGCTCGCCGGCGGCGCGGCCGCCTTCGGCCCGATCCTGGCCGTCTTCTCCGGCCTGGCCAACGTCGTCGCCGTGCTGCTGCGCACCGTGCCGGGCCTGTCAACCGCCCTCGGTGGTCTGTTGGCTGTCCTGTTCGCCATCAAGGCCGTCCAGGGCATCAACGGCATGTTCAACGCGGCGAACGCCAACGCCACCGGCCTGACCCGCACCACCACCGGTCTCATCGGCACGTTCCGCGGCCTGAACGAGCAGATGGCTCTGCAGCAGTGGCACGCCGAACGCGCAGGCGTCTCCCTCGGACGCGTCGGCCTGGCCGTCTCCGCGCTGCAGTCCAACGTGCCGCGCCTGGCCGCCACGGTTCCCACCGTCGATGCGATGAACCGTGCTTTCCTCGACACGCGCTCGTCCGCTGGTGAGGCAGCGGGGCGTATCACCGGGGTGGGCAGTGCGGTCTCCGTCGGTCTCAAGGGCGCCTGGTCCGGCCTCGTGTCGTTCATGGGCGGGCCGATGGGCATGGCCGTCGCAGGCCTCGGCATCGGCCTGGGCCTGCTGGCCAGCTGGCACCAGAAGGCCGCCCAGGCTGCCGCCGACCAGCGCCGTGCCCAGCAGCAACTGTCCACCGCGCTGAAGGACACCAACGGCGCCGTCACCACCGATGTGCGCACCACCGCGGCCAAGCTCCTACAGGACCAGAAGGTCCTCGGCGGGCAGGAGAAGCTGCTCGACGTTATGGCCAAGGTCAAGATCGGCCTGCCGGAGATGACGACCGCCTACCTCGGGCTCAATGGCGGCCTCAAGGCCCTGTCCAAGACCATGGACGAGCAGGCCGAAGCCGCCCTCAAGGCGTACCGGGGCAAGCCGACCGACGACCTCAAGAACAAGGCCCGCGACGCCGAGAACGCCGCGAAGGCCCTGCACGAGCTCCTCAAGGTCCAGGAGAGCGAGGCCCAGAAGACCAAGGACGTCGCCAACGCCGCCGGCGGACTCGAACGCTCCGGCCTGGTGTACGAGAAGCTCAAGGGGCTGGTCGGCCAGTTCAGCAACGCCACCGTGGACGCGACCGCCCGCACCGACGCGCTCAAGTCCGCCCTTGACCTCCTCGCCGGCGGCACCCTCTCGTTCAAGGACGCGCAGGCCCGCGCGGACGGCGCGGTGCTCTCCGCTCTCCAGGCGTCCAAGAACGCCACCGACGAGCGCAACACCGCCCTCAAGGAGGGCACCTCGTACCTCAAGGGCTGGGGCTCGGCGCTGGTGGAGACGGACGGCTCGCTCAAGACGAGCGTCGAGAACGGCCACCAGCTCTACCAGTCGATGACGTCGATCCGCGACGCCACGCTCGACTCCACCCGCGCCGCCTACGACCTGGCGATCAGCCAGAAGAAGACCGTCCCCGAGGCCCTCCAGGCCGCCAAGGCGGAGATGGCCCGCCTGTACGAGTCCGCCGTCAAGACCGCGATGGGCTACGGCCTCACGCGGGAGCAGGCGGAGAAGGCCGCCGCCGCGATGGGCCTGGTGCCCGACCGGGTCACCACCCTGCTCGCCGCCAGCGGCGTCGACTCCGTCCTCGCCCAGCTCGCCGGCGTCCAGGCCGAGTACGCCAAGGTGCCCGGCAGCAAGCAGATCACCGTCCAGGCGATGACCGACGAGGCGAAGACGCTGCTCCAGGGGCTGGGCTACACCGTCATCACCCTGCCGGACGGGCAGGTCCAGATCACCACCACGTCGGCGACGGCGAACGCCGAACTCAACTCGATCATGAAGACTCTCGCCGGGTTCCCGGCCGGGAAGAAGATCGACGTGGACGTGCCCACCCTCAAGGCGATGGGTGAACTGCAGTCCATCCAGGACAAGTTGAGCGCAACCCCGGGGCAGAAGAGCATCACCGTCGAGGCCCCGTCCGATCGGGCCATCTCCGAACTCCAGAACATCGGGTTCAAGGTCGAGCGGCTGCCGGACCACCAGGTTCGCATCACCGCGCCGAGCACCGAGGTCTCGCAGAGCGTGTCCGCCATCCAGAGCATCATCAACACGCTGCGCGGGCGCACCGTCAACGTCGACGTCCAGTACAACTACCCCTCCGGCCCTCCCCGCAGTAACCAGGCGGACGGAGGCATCCTCACCGGATTCGCCAACGGCGGCATTCGCGGCCGCGTCCAGGCGTTCGCCCGCGGCACCGAGAAGCACATCGCGCAGATCGCCCGCCCCGGCGAGTGGCGCGTGTGGGCCGAGCCGGAGACCGGCGGCGAGGCGTACATCCCGCTCAGCCCCGCCAAGCGTGCCCGCTCCGAGCAGATCCTCGCCCGCGTCGCCGACATGTTCGGCGGCCACGTCGTCTACAACGCGGCCGGCTCGCTGCGCCAGCCCAGCCTCACCGCTGCTGACCTGTATCGCAGCGCCCAGTACACGATGCGCGCCACCCCCACCGCGCAGGCCTCCGCACTGGTCGGCGGGGATCTGATCATCACCCGCTCCGAACGCGAAACCAGCGGCGACGCCCTCCAAGGCGCCATGTTCCAGCTCCGCCGAGCCCGACTGGGAGGCGTCCATGGCGTTCTTGCGTGAGGGCGAGTGGAACCTGACCTACGACGGCGACGGCCTGCGCCCGGGCGCCGACCTGCTCTTCGGCACCCTCAATACCGGCATTTACCTGCTGAACGAACCCAGCCTCGACCACGCTGACGGAGTCCTCGGCGACGCGCCACTGCCCCAGGAGGACGGTCTGCGCTTCGGCCAGGACACCACATCCTCCACCACCGTGAGCTTCGAACTGGCCGTCGACACCGTCAACGCCGCACGCACTACGGTCGGACGCCACACCGCCAACCTCGGCGCCGTCGACACCCTCCTCGCGGCCTGGGACGCGGCCACCATCCGCCGCCGCATGGGCGCGGTCGCCGTGCTGCGGACCATGCAGGGTGGACGAATCCGCCGCGCTTACGGCCGGCCGCGCAGCATCGCACCGGCCAACACCCGCTTCACCCGACAGGGCAGCACCAGTCTCGTCGCCACGTTCCTCATCGCCGACGGACGGTGGTACGACGACGCCGAGGAGTCGACCACCCCCACCGCCGCCCCGGCGCCGATTCGCGGTCTCACGTCGCCGCTGACCGCCGCCCTGTCGCAGCGCGTGCCGGCGCCCCCGCAGCCCCCCGGGGCGATGCCCGTGGCCGGCACCGTGCCGACCTGGCCCGTCACCACCGTTTACGGCCCCGGCCGCAACCCCAAGCTCACCTTCTTCGGACCCGACCGCACCCAGCAGGGCGACCTTCGCCAGCGGATGACGATCGGCCTCGACCTGGCCCTGGCCGACGGTGAGTGGGTCACCATCGACCCCCGCCCCTGGGCCCGCACCGTCCTGCGCGACGACACCGCCAGCGTCGCCGGCGCCCTGACCCGCAGCAGCCCCCGCATGCAGGACATGCTCCTGGCCCCCGGCCTCCAGCACGTCCGCTACTCCGTCGTCGACGACACCGGCACCTCCCGCGCCACCGTCGCCTGGCGTCCCGCCCACCGCTTCTACTAGCCCACCCGGAGAAGGAGAACAAGTGCCCTGGGACAGCGTGCCGTGGTTCATCGAAGGATCCGCCGAACACTCCGCGCAGATCGCCCGCCTGCTCGCCTACAACTCCGTCGGCGGCGCCGAAGGTGTCATCGGCCCCACCGACCTGTGTGTTCGCGCACTCTCCTCCCCCGGCCAGCAGGTCGAAGTCCTCACCGGCGCATGCTCCATCCTCAACCGCGCTGCCGGAGCCCAGTACGAGGCCTACGCGGGCCGCATGATCTCCACCGACCGTATCCCCATCACCCCCACCGGCCCGACCGGGCGCTCCGACCTCATCATCGCCCGGGTCGAGAACCCCTATCTGATGGGCGAGACCTGGCCACAGCCGAGCACCCCGGCGACCGGCCCGTACATCGCCACCCGGGTGATCTCCGGAGTGCCGGCCAACACCACCACGGCACGCCAGGCCCGTCCGGGCGACTCCGCGATCGCTCTCGCCCGCATCGACCTGCCACCGAACACCACCAGCGTCCTTCCAGCCCACATCAAGGACCTGCGCCGCGTCACCCGCCCCCGCACCGAGGAGCGGGTCTACACCGTCATCGGCTGCGCCTACTCCTACATCGAACCGACCGACGGCAACCCGAAGAACTGGCCGGAGCAGGCCGCCTGGAGCATCGACATCCCGGAGTGGGCGGTCACCGCGATCATCACCACCAACCTGAGCGGCCTGCGCCTGTCAGGCGACAACGTCTACGCCCAGATGCATCACGTCCTCGCTGGAATCGCTGGCTCGAACAGCGAACTCGACGACGACGGTGGCACCGGCTTCCGCCGGGCCGACAAGCTCCTCGTCGACAGGTTCGCCATCCCCGCCGCCCTTCGCGGCACCACCAAGCCCCTGAACATCCAGACCACCGCGATCGACCCCGGCCGCATCGACGTCAACAGCTCCACCCAACTCATCTGCCGCGTGCAGTTCCAGGAAGCCGCCGCCCAGGACGGGGCGTAGCGCTGTGGGCTGGCGCTTCATCGCCCTCCGAGTCCTGACCGGGCAGATCCTCGATTGGGACGTGCCGTTCACGCTGACCTCCGCTCCCGTGCGCCAATTGTCCGGCCCGGGTGGCATGACCGGGCACATCGAACCCGAGTACGCCCGCCTCATCGCCGCCGACGGCCAGCCCGTCCTTCAGGAGTGGGACACAGCAGTGTTCGCCGAAGTCGACGGGCAGATCCGCGGCGGCGGCCTGGTCGTCAGGACCCGGCCCGAGAACGGCCAGTGGGTCGTCGAGTGCGCCGGCTACACCTCCTACCCCCACGGCCTGCCCTTCGAAGGCCTGCTCCAGTCCGGCATGCTCATCACCCCACCCGACCCCAACGCCGGCCTCGACAAGAACCACGACGGCTACATCGACTTCACTGACCCGCCGCGCTCGGTCCAGGTCCCACCGCCGCCGCCTCCCTACGGCGGCCCCCGTATCGACGCCTACGACGCCGTCCGCCAGATCTGGGACCACCTGCAGTCCTACGACAATGCCCGCCTCGATCTGGTACTCGACCAGCACAAGGCTGACATCCTCCTCGGCGCCGAAGACGGCTCAGACCCCTACGAACTCGCCTGGTGGGACACCCCGGACTGCGGCAACGCCATCGACACCATCGCCCTCCAGCACGAGTTCGACTACCTCGAAGAACACTCCTGGTCCACCACCACCGGAAACGACCGCACCATCGTTCACCGGCTGCGTCTGGGCACCCCCCGACTCGGCCGAAAACGCACCGACCTGCGCTTCGCTGATGGCGAGAACATCAGCGCCACCGCTACGCCCCGCGCGATGGGGGAGGATTTCGCCAACGAGGTCCTGGTCCTCGGCCGCGGCGAAGGCGCCACGATGCCCCGTCTCCAGCTCGCCCGCCCCGACGGCCGGCTACGCCGCGTCCACGTCGTCGCAGACAAGGCGGCCACCAGCGAAGCCGCCCTGCGCGCACGCGGCAACCGCGAACTGCAGTCCAGGACACAAGCCCTCTACATCCCCATGTTGGAGATCCGAGATCACCCCAACGCGCCCCTGGGCTCCTGGTCACCCGGCGACGACATCCTCGTCCAGGCCCATGTCCCGTGGGTGGGAGACATCCAGGTCTGGCACCGCATCATCTCCGACGAGCTACGCCCCGACGGCACGGCGGTGTTGACCCTCAAGCGCTCGGACGCGATGGGTTGATCACCAGCTTCGGTCAGAAGGGGACGCACACGTGACCAACGCACTCGATCAGGCCGTCCAGCAGCGTGAACTCGCCGCCCTCCTCAAGAGCCTGGACCAGCGGCTCACCAACATGGAGCGCGCCTCCCAGCTCCCGTACAGTGCCGCCCGCGGACAGTTCCACGTCGTCGACGACTCCGGTGCGGTGATCAGCACCGTCGGCCGTCAGGCGGACGGCACGGTCGGCGTCACCGTGGCCACCTCACCACCGCCTCCCACCCCGCTCGCCCCGATCATCGAACCTGCCAAGGCGGCCTTGAAAGTCACCTGGGACGGGCAGTGGGCCGACGCCTACAACTCCCCGCTGAACTTCTCCCACGTCGAAGTCCATGCCGGCACCGCCGCAGACCTCACACCAGGCCCGCAGACCATGGCCGCGACCCTCGCGGCCGCCGGCGCCAGCATCACCCTGGCCACCACCGGTTACACCCCGCTGTGGATACGCCTGGTCGCCGTCAACGCCGCTGGCGCCAGAGGCCCCGCCAGCGCCGCCACCCAGGGCACCCCGCTCAAGGTCGTCACCGACGACCTCGTCAACGGCATCATCGGCGAACTCCAACTCGCCAACAGCGCCGTCACCGCCACCAAGGTCGCCGTCGGAGCGATCAACTCCGCCGCCATCCAGGCCGCCGCCGTGACCGCCGCGAAGATCGGCCAGGAGGCCGTCACCGCGGGCAAGCTCGCCGCCGACTCGGTCACCCCAGGCACCATCGCTGTCAACACCGTCACCGCTCGCGAACTCACCTCAGGGGCGGTCACCACCGCCAAGCTCGCCGCCGGAGCGGTCACCGCGGACGAACTCGCCGCGAGCAGCATCGTCGCCGGGAAGATCGCCACCGACGCCGTCACCGCCAGCAAGATCGCTGCCGGGGCGGTCATCGCCGGCAAGATCGCCACCGACGCTGTCACCGCCGGTACCATCGCGGCCGCCGCCATCACCGGCCGCGAGATCAAGGCACTGTCGATCACCAGCGACAAGATCGCCGCGAACGCCATCACCGCAGGGCAGATCGCGGCGGGTGCTGTCACCGCCGCCCAACTGTCCGCCGACGCCGTCGACGGCAAGACAATCACCGGTGTCACCTTGGTCGGCTCCACCGTCCAGACCGCCCTCACCGGCCGCCGCGTCCTCCTGTCCCCACTAGACCCGACGAACGGCAGCGCCAGCCCCTCCGTGCTGCTCTACTCCGGTGCCGGCGCGGAGCAGAAGCCCGCCCGACTGACCGCGGAAGTTCGTGCCACAACCGACGGCAGCACCCCCATGACCCGCCTGACCGCACCCCAGCTCAACGCCGACGGATCGCACACCCCCACGCTGTGGCTGGGATCGGGCGGGCCAGCCACCATTGACGGCCAACCCACCGGCTTCCCGAGCTACGGCAACTTCACGTTCTTCGTGAACGGCGACGGCCGCCTCGGCGGCGAGACGATGATCAGAGGCATCGCGGGTACGGACACCACCCCAGCCGCGATCACCCAGAGCGTGCGCCGCAACGCGGCCGACGGGTACAAGGCCGCACAGATCTACTTCAACCCCGATGCCTGGTTCGTCCAGCTTGCAGACCAGTCCGCCAGCCTGTTCTTCGACGCCAACGGGCTGACGATGAAGGCCCTCCTCGGGGAAGTCCTCTTTCAGACGAAGGCCGGCCTGCGCGTCCAAGGCGGTGACATCAAGCTCGACGGCGGCGGGATCATCAAGAACACCACCAGCTGGGTCACCCCGACGTTCAAGAACGGCTGCGGACAGCTTGGGTCCGGTTGGCGGAGCGTCGGCCTCAAGATGTTGCCCGACGGCTGGGTTGCCATGCGCGGGATCGCGTACATCCCCTCAGGGTTCACCGGCGGCGTGATCGCTACGATCGACGACGCCGCCCTGCGCCCCCGGGCTGGCGAGGTCTTCGACGTCGCCACCTACAGCAACACCGGGGCCCGGCTCTACATCCAGACCAACGGGGACATCGAGACGTGGAACGCCAGCGGTGGCCTCGGCGGTTGGCTGAGCTTCAGCACTGTCCGCTGGTCAGTGGTCGACTGACAGGTGAAGACCCAAGCACGCGACGCAACCGCCCCAGGTCGCCACTCTTAACCCCCGCGAGGGCTGTCCGAGCGAACACGACGCCCAGGCCATATCCCCGTTCACTCTGTTGATCACCCGAGAAAGGCGACTGAGCTTGGCGACCACCGAGACGATCACTGCGGTCGCCACACCGGTGTGCGCCCTGCTCGGGGTGATCGCCAGCGGCTGGCTCGCCGCCCGCCAGGCTAGCCGGAGGGCGGCCGCCGACGAACACGTCGCCGTGGTTCAGGCCGAGTCCGTCGAGGTTCAGGCCGAGGCCGACGCGGAGACCGCCGAAGCCGCGGCCGCCGCCTCCGCCGCTGAAGCCCTCCAGGCGGGCTTCGTCGCGCTCTACGCCGAACACCGGGCCGAGCGTGCCGAACTACGTGGGCGGATCAGCGCGCTGGAGACCGGCCAGGCCCGGCAGGCCGAGAAGCTCGACCGCATGGCAGAGGACCACCGTCGGTGGCGCGACTCTGCGATCCGCTACATCCGCCTCCTGCGTGCCCAACTCGCCTCCCTCGGAGCCACCCACCCCACCCCCGAGGACCCGATCCGCGCGGACCTGGACCCCTGAGGACACGACACAAACCAGGCCCGCCCGCCACCGTGCCCTCCGACCCGAAACCCAACCCGGAAGGCCTACATGAACCTCGACAGCCTGGTCGTCCACAGCGCCGGCTACGGCGCCGCCGTCGGCTCCGTTCTCCCCATCCTCGCCGCCATCGTGCTGCGCCCGCACTGGTCCCCTAAGGCCAAGCAGATGATCGTCGGCGTCCTCGCGGGTATCTCCGGCGCCGCAACCGTGGCTGCGCAGGGAGGCTTCAGCGATCCCGTCCGCCCCGGTGCGCTGCTGACCGCCATCGTCGCGGTGTTCGCCGCCTCCGAGGTCTCCTACGCCGCGCTCTGGCACCGCTCCGGCATCGCGCCCAAGATCGAGATCGCCACCAGCCCCGTACCGCCCGCCCGCGTCGATCTCTCGAACCTCACCTTCGACACCTCCGACGAGACCCTGGACAAGCTCAAGAAGCGGTTGCGCGAGCCCGTCAACGGGAGCGATTCCTGATTCCGGCGAGCAGCCCGTAGCATTCCAACCAGGCGGCCCGCCGCCCACCCACCGTCGAGGCGAAAGCCCCCGCGAAGTTCGCTTTCTCCCGATATCCGGTAGAGGGTGTCCTTTCGGCGCGGGGACGCGAGTAACCGAGCCCACCGGCAGTGCCCTCGGGCGCGAACCGGGGCCGGGGAGCGCAGCTACGCGGTGATCCGGCACACGGACGGGAACGGGCTGGCGGGCCGCCGCCCGAACGCGCTCCAGCACAACCGAGGGGGATCGGCACCGTGACCGCCACACCGAACCAGATGGCGGCCGCCCTGGCGGCAGCACCCGACCAGGCATTCGCCGACATGCTGATCGATTTCGTGACGCACCCCCAGGCCAACCAACTGGCGACCGTGTTCCGCAGCCCCGAAGTCGTCAAACGCGTCGCGCGGACCACAGAACGACTGCTCGCCAACCACCACGTGGTCCAGGCCGACGGCGAGTCCCGCAACGCCTACACCAAGCGGGTCCGCCAACTGCGCACCGCCCTTGAACAGGAGCAGCAGCTCGCCCAGGTGATCGCCGCCGGCGACGCCGCCCGGGCCGCCGGTCGAATCGACCGCGGCCGCAACCCGGCGCAGCGGGCTCGCCGCCGCCTGGCCGACATGTTCCCCGCCGAGTACACCCGCCTCCGGCACGAGGAGGAAGAAGAGGTGGGGCGGGGGGGCCCGGGCCCCGACAAACCCCCCCCCGCCCCACTCCCCCCCCCGCCGGCTGACGACACCACCGGGGTCGCGCCCGC
>NZ_JBHWIJ010000174.1:0-18005 GCF_042732255.1 Kitasatospora sp. NPDC059803
GGCCGGTCAGCCCCTGGCCGCCGCTGACCGCCGGGCCCGCGCCGGCGCGCACGCCCACCGGCTCCGGCGTGCACGGATTGACCACCTCCACCACCAGCGCGTCCGGCTCGTACCGGAGCGCGACGGTGATCGGCGCGCCGGGGGCGTGCTTGTGCGCGTTGGTGAGCGCCTCCTGCACCATCCGGTACGCCGCGTGGTCCACCGCGGCGGCCAGCGGGCGCGGCTCGCCCTCCCGGGAGAAGGAGACCAGCGCCCCGGCCGCCCGAGAGGAGTCGACCAGCCCCTCGATCCCGTCCACCCCGCCCCGGGCCGGGGCCGCGGCCGTCGCCGGCCGCACCGCCGTCGACTCGTCGTGCAGGACGCCGACCACCTCGCGCAGCTCGCGCATCGCCGCGACCGCCGCCTGCCGCAGCACCCCGACCGCCTCGCGCTGCCGGTCGTTGAGCGTACGGTCCACCTCCAGCGCGCCGGAGTGCACGGAGATCAGCGCGAGCTGGTGGCCCAGGCTGTCGTGCATGTCCTGGGCGATCCGGTGCCGCTCGCGCAGCCGGGCCTGGTGCACCACCATGACCCGCTCGCGCACCAGCTGGTCGTTGCGCTCGCGCAGCGCGTCCAGCAGGGCGCGGCGCTGCGCCCGGTAGCGGCCCCACAGCGCGGGCAGCACGGCGACCAGCAGGAAGCCGCCGAGCGAGAGCCCGACGATCAGCTTGGGCGAGGCCGAGCCGGCGTCCTTCAGCACCCCGGTCACCATGAACAGCACCCAGCTCAGCACGAAGGTGCCGACCAGCGCGGTGACCCGTCGCAGCCTCGCCCCGGCCGACCAGCCCGCGCAGACCAGCAGCGGCATCGGGCCGACGGCCCAGCCGGCCGCGGCCGAGGTGAGTACCAGCACGGTCGCCGGGAAGGCCGGCCGCAGCACCCACAGCAGCGCGACCCCCAGCCCCACCAGGACCGGGTGGCCGACACCGGAGGCCACCTCCAGCAGGACCGCGACCCCGCCCATCAGCAGGGCCAGCGCGCCCTGGCCCACCACCCGCCGGGGCGGCCAGGGCCCGGGAAACGCCGTCCGTACCGCCTTCTTCCAGGCCCGCGCCATCGCATCCACCCGTCGAGGCTATCGGGCCGCGCCACCCGTCCGCCGCCACCGTTCGTCGCCCCCGCCCCCGACGAAAGTCGCCGCTCACGGCGCTCGGGGCACCTCCGTGGGCACCCCCGTGGGCACCTCCGTGGACGCACCCGTGGACACGTCCTCGTCGAAGGCCGTGAGCAGCAGCGCCACGTCGTCCACCCGGTGCGAGGAGCCGACCTCGCGCAGGATCCGTTCCGCCAGCAGCTCCAGGCCGTCCGGCCCCTGCTCCTCGCCGCGCCCGAGCGCGGCCCGCAGCAGGTCCACCCCCTGGTCGATCGCCACTGCCGGATCCTCCACCAGCCCGTCCGTGTACAGCGCGACCACCGTGCCGGGCGCCAGGCGCAGCTCGCTGACCGGGTACTCGGCCAGCTCCTCCACGCCCAGCAGCGGCCCGCCCGGCACGTACAGCGCCTCGGCCCACCCGTCCGGGAAGCGCAGCACCGGCGGCAGGTGCCCGGCCCGGGCGATCCGGGCGCGGCCGTCGGCGGGGGTGAGGCGGACGAGGCAGCAGCTGGCGAGCAGTCCGGGGTCGAGGTCGAGGAGGAGCCGGTTGGTGCGGGCGAGCACCTGGTCGGGCGGGTCGCCACCGGTGGTGAAGGCGCGGACGGCGCTGCGCAGCTGGCCCATGGTGGCGGCCGCGCCGACGCTGTGGCCCTCGACGTCGCCGATCACCAGGGTGACGTCCCCGCCGGTGACGATCGCGTCGTACCAGTCGCCGCCGATCTCCATGCCCTGGGTACCGGGCAGGTAGCGGGCGGCGATCCGGATGCCGGGCACGTCCGGGAGGCGGTGCGGCAGCAGCGCCTGCTGGAGGCCGCGGGCCAGGGCGAACTCGGCGTCGTACAGCCGGGCCCGTTCCAGGGCCTGGGCGATGAAGCCGCCGAGGGCGGTGAGCAGGCCGCGGTCCTCGGCGGTGAACGGGCGCGGCCGGTCGAAGCCGAGGATGCAGCTGCCGACGGGGTGGCCGGAGGCGATCAGCGGCAGGAAGGCCCAGGCGCCCATCTCGTCGAGCGCGATGCCGGGGTAGGCGGCGGCGAGTTCGCGGACCGATTCGAAGAAGATCGGGGTGCCGGTGCTGAGCGTCTCCGCGCCGGGGATGCGGGCGGCGACGGGGGTGCCCTCGAAGCCGTCCAGGAAGCCGTCCGGGTAGCCGGTCTGCGAGATCAGGTGCAGGTGCTTGTCGCGCACCCCGTAGATGGCGAGCTCCTGGCCGCCGAAGGCCGGCAGGATCTCCTCGGCCACGGCCCGGCAGACCTCGCGCACGCTGACGGCCTCGGTGAGCGCGCTGGCGAGCTGGAGCAGGTGGTAGGTGCCGCCGATGCCGGCGGGGGCGTCGGTCCGGGTGGCGCCGCGGGCCGCGGGCGGCGGGGGCGCGGCCCGCGGTTCGGCCGCGCCCGGCGGGGCTTCGGCGGCCACCACCCGGCCGGTGACGCCGTGCGTGTCGGGGTAGAGCGAGAAGGCGAGCCAGCCGTCCGGCGGGCGGGCGGCCAGGAAGGCGGTGGGCTGCTGGGAGAGCAGGGCGGCCCGGTAGCGGTTCTCGAAGAAGGGGTCGGCGAGCCAGGGCAGCACGTCCCACAGGTGGTGGCCGACCAGGTCCTCGCGGCGCGCCTGGAGCAGTGGCTCGGTGGCGCGGTTGGCGTAGCCGACCCGGCCGTCCGGGTCGAGTGAGAAGACGCCCTCGCGCAGTCGCTCGACGGCGGCCGCGGCCGCGGTGAGGGTGCGGGCGTCCAGCACGGCGCCGACCAGATGGGTGCGGCCGTCCGCCGAGATCGCCGAGGGCACCCGCGCCCAGAGCTCCACCGGGTACGGGTGGCCGTCCGGCCCGAGCACCCGGACCCTGGCCGCCAGCACCTCGCCCAGGGCCAGGGCGGTCCGGGCGGCGGCCCGGAACTCGGGCAGGTCGCCGGGGGCGATCCGGCTGCCGAGGGCGGCCGCCGTGCCGTCGAACTCGTCGGGTGCGAGGCCGAAGATCGCGAGGAACTGCTCGTCGGCGGCCAGCGCCCCGGTGGCGACGTTCCAGTCGAACATCCCGACCCGGCAGGTCGGCGCGGACGGCGGCGGCAGCTCGACCACGGCCGCGTCGCCGCCCGGCTCCACGGGGTGCCCGGCCGCCGCCAGGCCCGCCAGCCCGGCGGCCAGCCGCCCGGCCACCTCCGCCAGCCGCGGCTGGGCGTCCTCCGGGACGCCGTCGTCGGAGGCCGGCCAGAACACGCTGAGCACCCCGAACCGCTCCTTGCCGCCCGCCACCGGCACGCAGGCGGAGGCGTAGTCGTACGGCATGCCGACGGCGAGCTGCGGGAAGCGCCGCATGGTGTCCTCGGTGTCGGCGAGGGTAATGGTCCGCCCGGTGCGGAAGCTGACGGCGACGGGCAGCGGGCCGGCGGCGGCGATCCGCCGGAACGGGCTCATGATCGACAGCGGTACGCCCGCGATCGTGCAGAGCACCAGCGAGCGGCCGTCCCGCGATCGCAGGTACACCATCGCCCCGTACGCCCCGGTGCCGCCGAGCGCCCGGCGGACGGCGCCCGCCAGCAGGTCGTCCCGCTCGACCGCCGCCGGGGCGGCGTCAAGCTCCTGCGGCCGGTGCGGGCCGGGCGGCGCCGCCCGGTCACGGCCGCCCGCGTGCGGATGGCGCATGCTCTTTTGCTACGCCGGGCCCCGGGGCGTGTCAAGGCGAGCCCCCCGCGGCCCCGGATGCCCGTCGGCCCCGGTTGCGCCAGCATGGACGGCATGCCGACCACCTCCGGCCGCACCACCGTGGTCAACCTCAAAGGCCACCGCGACGACCCCTCCTGCGCCGACGTCGTCTACGTCGGCCGCGCCATGCACCGCGGCGGCTGGCACCTGTCCGAGTCCCCGCTGCACTGCCCCTACCGCCCCGGCCCCGACCTCACCCGCGAGCAGATGGTCGCCGACTACCGCGCCTACCTCCTCGCCCGCCCCGACCTGCTCGCCCTCGTCCCGCCCCTGCGCGGCCACCGCCTCGGCTGCTGGTGCGCCCCGCTCCCCTGCCACGCCGACGTCCTCGCCGACCTCGCCGACCACCCCCCGCAGCACTGACGGGCGGGCGCCTCACAGCCCGGAGAGGTCGGCCTCCACCGCGTACGGCACCACGGCCTTGACCCGGCCGGTGAACAACTCGCCCGCCCGGTACGAACGGCTCGCCGCGTCCAGCACGTAGGTATGGACGATCGGGACGCCGTCGGCGACCTGCTCGACCCGCCAGTAGAACGGGATGCCCGCCTTGGCGTACTGGTCCAGCTTGACCACCCGGTCGGTGGTCTCCGAACCCGGTGAGACGACCTCGACGAGCAGCAGCACGTCCGCGGGTCTGGTGGGCGACTCGTCGATCGTGTCCGCCCGGTAGACCACCACGTCCGGGCGGCGGTTGTTCAGCGGCACGTCCTGGAGCCTGACGTCGAAGTCCGTGTCGGCGTTCCACTCGGCGCCGCCGGCCGCGTCCAGGGCGTTCGCCAGGAACCGTGCGAGCCGGTTGTGCCGTTTGGAGGCGCTCGGGCTCACGACCACCATCCCGTCGACGATCTCGATGCCCGCGCACTGCTCCACGGTCCAGGAGTCGTACTGCTCGCTGCTGATCTGCCGGTGCATCCACTCGGGTGCGATCATCTCGGCCGTCACGCCGTACCTCCCCCGGGGCTGCTGGGCGGGCCTGTGCTGTGCCTCAGCCTAGTACGCCGCCGGTCGGGGTTTCGGGTGGTTCGGGGGCTGTTCGATATCCTCCGGGCGAGTGGTGGCGCGTGGGGCGCCGCGGGGGAGGTGGGAGCCGGTATGCAGTCGCCGTCGTCCGAGGGGCCCGTGCGCGAGACGTCGTGGCAGTGGGACGGGGAGGCGGACGGCGCCGCGGGGGAGCCCGCGGACGTGGTCGGCGGGGGCGGGGACGGGCCGCGGCTGAGCCGGCGCGGGCTGCTGGCGGGGGCCGGGGCGCTGGCGGCGGGCGCGGCGGTGTGGGCGTTCGGCCGTTCGGGTGCGGACCAGCTGGCTCCGCCGCCGCAGCCGAAGCCGACCGCGCTGTCCGGGCCGACCCCGCTGTGGACGTACCGGGGGCCGGAGGCGATGACCCCGGAGCGGCTGACCGGCCCGCCGACCCGGCCGGTGTTCCTGTCCCGGGCCGGGCTCCAGGTCCTGGACCCGGCCACCGGCGAGGCGGCGCGGCTGCTCACCATCGACCCGCCGCGCGGGAACTGGCCGAGCGACCTGGAGGTGCTGGGCAAGGTGGTGCTCGGGCCGGACCGGCTCTTCACCACCTCCCCTGGCCACCTGGACGCCCGCCACCTCGGCGACCCCGCCGCCGACTGGAGCCTGCCGCTGCCCGACGACCTGCAAGGCTCCGTCCAGCTGTCCGGCTTCGACGACGGCACCCTGTACGGCTACGTCTGGGACTGGTCGCGGGAGAGCTCGACGCCGGACGGCCGGCTCTTCGCCGTCCGGGTCGCGGACCACTCGATGCTGTGGCACCTCCCCACCGACCGCAACGAGCAGCCGTTCACCCCGGTCACCGCGCCCGGCGGCCGCCTCCCGTGCCTGCGCAACCTGGGCAACGGCAGCGAGCTGGTGGTCCGGGACACCGCCGACGGCCGGGAGCTGTGGACGGCCCCCGGCGCCGGGGACCTGGGCTGGTGCGTCGGCGGTCCGGTGCACGTCTACGTCCCCGACGGGGCCGGCGGCGTCCGCGCGCTGCGCCCCGGCGGCGAGCCGGCCTGGACGGTCTCCCCCGGCCGGGGCGAGTCGTGGCGGGCGATGCCCGCGGTCTCCGACGGCCCGCGGGTCTACCTGGCCCGCGACAACGGCCTGGTCACCGGGCACGACGCGGTCACCGGCGCACTGCAGTGGTCCTACCGGCTGCCGTTCCTGCTGGACCGCCGCAGCCATCCGCTGGTGGCCGGCGGCACGCTGTTCGTCCCCGGCCCGGCGACCGCCGGGGTGTGCGCGATCGACACCGCGAGCGGCACACCGCGCTGGACGTTCCTCGACTCGGGCCCCGGCAAGGACGTCTGGTCACTCGCCGTCGACGCGAACCACCTCTACGCCGGCCACGACGACGTCCTGCACGCCCTCCCGCTCACCTGACCGCCCGGCACCACAGCCACGACGGCACGACGGCACGACGGCACGACAGGATGGCCCGATGCAGGTACACCCGATCTCCCCCGACCGGCTGGCCGAAATGCTCGCCGACCGCATCGCCGCGCTGTCCGACCCCGGCGGCCGGTGGCTGCGGGTCGCCGTGGACGGCGCGCCCGCCGCCCGCCCCGACCTGCTCGCCGACGCCCTGGTGGAGCCGCTGCGGCTGCGCGGCCGCCCCGCGCTGCGGGTGTCGGCGGCGGGCTTCCTGCGCCCGGCCTCGATCCGGCTGGAGTACGGCCACCAGGACGCGGACGCCTTCCACGACCTCTGGCTGGACGACGGCGCCCTGCTGCGCGAGGTGCTGGACCCGCTGGAGCCCGGTGCCAGCGGCCGCGTCCTGCCCTCGCTGCGCGACCCGGCGACGGACCGCTCGACCCGCGCCCCGTACGCCGAACTGCCGCCCGGCGGCGTGCTGTTGCTGGACGGCGCGCTGCTGCTCGGCCGCTGGCTGCCGCTGGAGCTGGCCGTCCACCTCACACTCACCCCGACCGCCCTGGCCCGCCGCACGCCCGCCGACCAGCAGTGGACGCTGCCCGCCTTCGCCCGCTACGAGGCGGAGACCGGCCCGACCGAGGCCGCCGACGTCACCGTCCGGGTGGACGACCCTCGTCACCCGGCCCTGGTCGAGCGGAGCTGACGCCCGTACCGGCCGGGGCCGGGCCGCGCTGGCAGTAGGGGCACCAGTACGCCACCCGGTCCTGCGGGGGCGCGCCCTGGCGGGCGGTCCGGACGAGGGTGCCGCAGCGCGGGCAGGGGCGGCCGGCCCGGCCGTAGACCCAGTGCTGGTGGCCGCGCCGGGTGTCGCCGGTGGTGACGTGTCCGGGGCGCAGCCGGTTGGCGTCGAGGAGCTCCCGGGCCCGCTCCACCAGCCGGTCGGGGCGCGGGAGTTGGCCCACCTCGGTCCACGGGGTGACGCCGGCCAGGTAGCAGAGCTCGGCGGCGTAGACGTTGCCGATGCCGGCGAGGTTGCGCTGGTCGAGCAGCGCCTCGGCGAGCGGGCGGCCGGGGTGGGCGAGCAGCCGGCGGACGGCCTCCACCGGGTCCCAGTCGGGGCCGAGCAGGTCGGGGCCGAGGTGGCCGACGGCGCGTTGCTCGTCGGCGGTGCGCAGCAGGTCGACGACGGGCAGCCGGTAGCCGACGGCGGTGCCCCGCTCGGTGCCGAGGACGGCGCGGATCTGCCAGGCGGGGCCGCCGGACCAGCGCTCGCCGGGCCGGTAGACCTCCCAGCGGCCGTCCATCCGCAAATGGGTGTGCAGGGTGAGGCCGCCTTCGAGGCGGGTGAGCAGGTGCTTGCCGCGCGGGGCGACCTCCAGCACCCGGCGGCCGGCGAGTACGGCGGTGGCGTGCGCGGGCACCCGCAGGTCGGCGCTGGTCAGCACCTGCCCGGCGAGGGCCTCGTGCAGCCGGGCCGCCGCGCGGTAGACGGAGTCACCTTCTGGCATGTCTCCATCCTCCACCGCACGGCGGCCCGGCGGGGCGGCGCGCTACTCGCCCTCGGCCACCTGGCCCTCTCGGACGACGACGACCGGGCAGGGCGCGTGCTCGGTGAGGTGGCGGCTGACCGAACCGAGCAGCACGCCGGAGAAGCCGCCGAGGCCGCGGCTGCCGACGACGAGCAGCGCGGCACCCCTGGCGGCCTCCAGCAGGGCCTGGGCGGCGTTGCCGGGCATCACGCTCTCGCTGATCCGCACGCCCGGGTCGTCGCCGACGACCCTGACGACGGTGTCGGAGAGGGTCTTGCCGGCCAGTTCCTCGGGGTTGAAGACCTCGGCGGACGGCACGCTCGGCGCGGCCCAGCCGTAGAACGCCGGGTACTCCCAGGCGGCGATCGCGGTGATGGTCCCGCCGACGGCCCGTGCGTAGTCGACCGCCCAGCGCAGCGCCTGCTCCGAGGCGGGCGAGCCGTCCACGCCGACGACGATCCGGGGGTTGGCACTCATGGCGTTACTCCTTGGCGCTCAGTTCCTGCTCGGTCCCGACACCCCGAACATAGATCAAATCGGGCGTGTGGTCGGTATTTGCCACGCCGTGATCGGCGTTTTGCCTTCAGATCGATGACACATGGCCTGGCCGATCTGCGGTTCTGTGGTTCTGTGGTTCTACGGTTCTATGCTCCCGCGGTTCTGCGAGGATGCCCGGGTATCGGACCAGCCCCGACGACTCAACTCCGGTAAGCGGCCCAGGAGTCGGCCATCCGCTGGACCTGGCCGGGGGTGAACTGGCTCATGCAGGAGTCGTAGCTGTAGTCCATGAAGTTGTGGATCGGGTCCAGGCCGGGCCCGGTGCAGGTGTGGCGGCCCTCGGGGCAGCCGTAGGCGGGGGTGCGCTCGGGCGGGGTGTCGTCCACGTAGTCGCCCGGGGGCAGGCAGCCGCCCTGGAAGGTGTGGAAGAGGCCGAGCCAGTGGCCGATCTCGTGGGTGGCGCTGCTGCCCTCGTTGTAGTGGGCGGCGGCGCCGCCCGGCAGGGAGGCGTCGAGGACGACCACGCCGTCGTCGGCGGGGTTCGAGCGGTAGGCGCCCGGGAAGGTCGACCAACCGAGCAGGGACTGGCCGAGCTTGGCGGTGTAGAGGTTGAGGGTGCCCGCGTCGCCCTTGCGCAGCGCGTTCTTCATCCCCGTCTCGGTCCCGGAGCCGGGGGTCATGCCGTCGTACCAGGAGGCGTTGTCGGTGTAGTCGGTGCCGGCCAGCTCGAAGTGGAACGGGCTGGGGGCGTTGCCGTCGCCCTGGCCGCCGTAGGTCGCGTTGAGGTGGTCGATCTGGGCGGCGACGACGCCCCCGTCGAGCCGGCCGGCGTCACCGGCGTGGATCACGTGGACGAAGACCGGCACCGTCGTCGGGGCGCCGACCCGGGCGTGCGCGGAGGAGAGCTGGGCGAGCCGGTCGTCGAGGTCCGCCTGCATCGCCCGGGCCTCGGCGGCGGTGACGGCGTTCGGGTCCTGCCCGGCCTGACTGCCGGCCGGCTTGCGGGCGGCGGCATCGACGGCGACGGCATCGACGGCGGCGGCGTCGGCGTCGGCGTCGGACCCCGCACAGGCCACGGTCACGGCGGCCGCGGCGGTCACGGCGGCGGAGTGCGGGGCCGGGGCGGCGAGCTGGCTGAGACCGGCGGCCGCGACCAGCACGGCGGCCCAGGGGAACAGACGGGGGGTACGCGAGCGCACCCGGGCAGTACGGCGCATCTGCGCTCCTGACAAGGGAGTTGGCGGATTGTCGGCCGCGCCCCGGGCCCGCCCGGCTCGGCGCGGACCCGCCGAGACTACGACGCGGCGAAGACGATCTCTCGCAGGGCGCGCGCGGCGGCCCGGTCGAGTACCACGGCCGACGCACAGCCCTCCGGCGCCCGTCCGGCCCCGGTGAGCCGGCGCCGCAGCCTGTCGACGGCGGCCCGGTGCCGGAGGAAGGCGTAGCGGGAGACGCTCTGCCCCCGGCTCTGCTGGCCCTCCCGTGCCTCGGCCGGTTCGGCGTCCAGCAGCAGCAGGTGCACCCGGCGGCCCTGCCGGGCGGCGGTGCGGGTCAGCCAGAGCCGCACCCAGGACAGCGATCCGCAGTCGTGGACGGCGAGCGGCCCGCCGGCCAGCACCGCGCGCCGCAGCCGCCGGTAGTGCGCGATCCGCGCCAGCGGGCGGTAGAGGGCGTACGGGAGGCGGCCGGGCAGCCTGGCCGCGTACTCCTCGCGGACCAGCTGGGAGTCGACCAGTGGGGCGCGCACGCAGCGGCGCATCAGGGTGCTCTTGCCGCTGCCGGGCAGCCCGGAGACGACCAGCAGGTCGCCGGCGGGGTAGTGCAGCGCCACCGGGGCGGGGCCGGTCCGCAGGTCGTGCAGGCCGGGCTGCACCCGTAAGGCCTGCGGGGCGCCGGCGGGGCCCTGTCCAGGAGGCGACGGCACCCGGGGTGCCGCCGCCTCCGCCGTTCTCGTCCTGGTCACCGGTCCTCCCCGCGCCGTTCCCTCCCTTGGAGCATTACGCATTCCCAAGAGCGAGTAAAGAGCGGTGATCGCCGGGCCCGGCCGGCCGGTACCGGATCAGGGCGTGCCGTGCGGGCGGGTCAGCCGAGCTGGGGGGCGACCCGGGAGGCGATGAGCTCCAGGTGGTCGAGGTCGTCCAGGTCCAGGATCTGCAGGTAGACCCGCTCGCTGCCGACGGCCGCGTACCGGCCGATCCTCTCGGCGACCTCGTCCGGGGTGCCGGCCAGGCCGTTGGCCTTCAGCTCGTCCACGTCCCGGCCGATCACGGCCGCCCGGCGGGCCACCTCGGCGTCGTCGCGGCCGACGCAGGCGACCAGGGCGTTGGAGTACACCAGGTCGCCGACCGAGCGCCCGGCCTGCTCGACGGCGGCCTTGACCCGGCCGAACTGGGCGGCGCTGTCCTCCACCGAGGCGAACGGCAGGTTGAACTCGTCGGCGAAGCGGGCGGCCAGCGCCGGGGTCCGCTTCGGGCCGAGGCCGCCGACCAGCACCGGGATCCGGTCCTGGGCCGGCTTGGGCAGGGCCGGCGAGCCGGTCAGCGTGTAGTACTCGCCGGCGAAGTCGAAGGTGTCGCCGAGCTTGGTGTTCCACAGGCCGGTGATGATCGCCAGCTGCTCCTCCAGCCGCCCGAACTTCTCCTTCGGGAAGGGGATGCCGTAGGCGGCGTGCTCGGCCTCGTACCAGCCGGCGCCGAGGCCGAACTCGACCCGGCCGCCGCTCATCGCGTCCACCTGGGCGACCTGGATCGCGGTGACGCCGGGCAGGCGGAAGGTCGCGGCCGTCATCAGGGTGCCGAGGCGGATGGTGCGGGTGTCGCGGGCGAGGCCGGCCAGGGTGATCCAGGCGTCGGTCGGCCCGGGCAGGCCGTCGACGTCGCCCATCTTCAGGTAGTGGTCGGAGCGGAAGAAGGCACTGAAGACGCCCAGGTCCTCGGCGGCCCGGGCGACCGTCAGGAGGGTGTCGTAGCTCGCGCCCTGCTGCGGTTCGGTGAAGATGCGGAGATCCATGCGGACCATTCTGGTACAGACCACCCGTGGATCGGTGCAGAGAACCGGCCAAGCCGCCGAAGCTCCCGAAGGTGGCCAAGGTCTCAGCACGGAACCGTCACGAGCCGCCGGTCCGGCCGACCCGCTCGCCTACGGTGGACGGATGTTCGCCACCCCCGACGAGTCCTTCCGGCGCTCCCCCGACGATCCGGCCGGCTGCCCGCTGCCCGGCATCGTCGCCGCGTTCACGCCCCGGCTGTCCGAGTTCGCCTTCGAGCCCGGCTTCGTCGCGATGGTCGACCAGCACGTCGCGATGCTGCGCGAGCTGCTGTACGCGCAGGGGCCGGAGCTGGCGCCCCGGCCCCTGGACCGTGAGGAACTGTCGGACTACGCGCTCGGCTTCCTGGACGCGCTCACCGAGATCGGCTGGCGGGAACCGGTGGGGTACGACTACGCGGTGCACCGGCTGACCGCGATCTGCTGGCTGGTGCGCGAGCAGGGCCTGCTGCGGGCCTGAACCCGCTGCGGGTCGCTACGACCCAGGACACGCCCGCCCTAGCTCGGCTGGTCACCCGGGCGGCCCGGGTCGATGCCGGGCGGCGGCGGGGTGGTGCCCGGGGCGGCCTGGGTGGTCGGCCGGGCCGGCTGGTTGGCCAGCACGTCCGCCCGGCCCGCCTGGTAGGCGCTGCCGCGCAGTTTGGCGCTCTCCTGCTCGGCGTGGTCCAGCCAGCGCTCCCAGCGCTGGCGCATCGGCAGGATCAGGCCGCCGCCGACACCCACCACCAGCACACCGGCGATCGTGGCGAGCACCGCGATCAGCACCGGTCCGGTGATCGCGGTGGCGATCCCGGCCTGGCCGAGCGCCGCGATCACGCCCAGCGCGACGATGAACGCCCAGACGATCGTGGCGACCGTCCGGCCGTACGAGGCGCCGGCGAGCGCGTTGCGCACGATGTCGCGGACGCCGTTGGCGATGGCCATCGCGACCACCACGATCGCGACCGCCACGATGCCCCGGGGCAGCCAGGCGACGATGCTGTGGATCATCACGCTGATCGGGTTCGGGCCGAAGACGCCGAACGCCAGCTGCAGCACCATCAGCAGGATCGCGTAGTAGACGATCTTGCAGATGATGCCGGTCATGTCGTAGTTCGACCCGCTCAGGTGGCGGGCCATCCCGGCCCGCTCGGCGACCCGCTCCGAGCCGACCTTGCGCAGCACGCGGTCCAGGACCTTGGCGATCGCCTTCGCCACGATCCAGCCGATGACCAGGATCGCCAGGAAGGCGATGAACTGCGGGACGAATTTCGCGATCTTGGACCAGGCGTCGGTGAAACCCGATCCGAAGTCCACGGAGAGTGCGAGCTGCTGAGCCACGGAGTCCTCCACTCGGTGACACGGCGCCACGAGCGGCGCGTGCGGCCCCCCACCCTTCGTGGATAGCAGCACCCCGCCCGGCCCGCGCGCGCCTGGTCCCCGGGCTGCTCCCCCCGGGTGAAACGGGCCCGTAGACGCCCCGCGTAAAGTGATGTTCAAGGGCACGGGACGGGGGCGGGACGGGACAGGACGGTGCGGGTGTGAGCAGCGACACGGTGGACGGCGGCACGACGACCGGCAGCACGGCCGGCAGCACCGCCGGGCACCCGGCACTGCGCTGGCGGGTGCGGCCCGAGGCGCCGCGCGCCGCCGTCCTGGTGCTGCACGGCGGCGAGGAGCACAACCTCGCCCGACCCGGCCCGGTCAACCTGCCGCTGCTGCGGATGCACGGCTTCCTGCGCTCCCTCGCCAAGGACACCGCCGGCGCCGACGTGGCCGTCGGCACCGTCCGCTACCGCCACCGGGGCTGGAACGGGCAGCGCGCCGACGCCGCGCTGGACGCCCTCGCCGCCCTCGACGAGCTGGCCCGGGAGCTGGGCGAGGTGCCGACCGTCCTGATCGGGCACTCGATGGGCGGGCGCGCGGCCCTGCGGGCCGGCGGCCACCCGGCCGTCACCGGCCTGGTCGCCCTCGCCCCCTGGTGCCCAGCCGAGGACCCGTGCGAGCAACTGGCCGGACGGGACGTGCTGCTGCTGCACGGCGACCGCGACAAGGTCACCCCGCCCGCCGAGACCCGGGCCTTCGCCGCCCGCAGCCGGGCCGCCGGCGCCCGCGTCTGCGGCTACACCGTCACCGGCAGCGGCCACGCCATGCTCCAGCGCATCCCCGACTGGCACCGGGCCACCACCCGCCTGGCCACCGCCCTGCTCGGCCTGCGCCCGCTCCCCGCCGAGACCGTCTCCGCCCTCGCCCTCCCGCCCGCCTCCCCCGAGGCCCTCACCCTCGCCCTGCCCCGCCAGCCGCGCGGCTGATTCCGCACGGGCCGGCGGCCGCGCGGCGGCGCAGCGGCGCGGGCGTCAGCGGGCCAGACGGCCGAGGAGCGCGGAGGCCGCGGTGATGCCGAGCACGGTGGCCACGGTCAGGACGGCGAAGTCGAGCGGCAGGTGGGCGCGGGTGCCGATCAGCAGGCCGCGCAGGGCGTCGACCTGGTAGCTGAGCGGGTTGGCCCGGCTGACCACCTGGAGCCAGCCCGGCATCAGGTCCACCGGGTAGAGGGCGTTGGAGCCGAAGAAGAGCGGCATGGTGATCGCCTGGCCGATGCCCATCAGGCGGTCGCGGGTGAGCACGATGCCGGCGATGGTCATCGAGAGGCAGGAGAAGAACGCCGAGCCGAGCAGCACGGCGACCACGACCCCGAACAGCCGCAGCGGGTTCCAGGTCATCGCGACTCCGAGCAGGGCGGCGATCACCACCACGACGACGGCCTGGATCACCGCCTTCACCCCGGCGGCGAAGGCCTTGCCGGTCACCAGCGCCGCGCGCGGGGTGGGGGTGACCAGCAGTTTGGTGAGCACCCCGGAGTCCCGCTCCCAGATGATCATGATGCCGTAGAAGATCGCGATGAACATGGCGGACTGGGCGATGATCCCGGGGGCCAGGAAGTCCAGGTAGGGGATGCCGCCGGTGGGGATGGCCTTGAGCCGGGTGAAGGTCTCCCCGAAGATCAGCAGCCACAGCGCGGGCTGCACGGCCCGGGTGTAGAGCTCGGTGCGGTCGTGGCGCAGCTTCTGCAGCTCGACGGTGCACATCGCCAGCGTCCGGGCGGGCACCAGCCGCCAGCCGGTGCGGGCGCGCGGGGGGACCAGCAGCAGGCCGAGGTCGGGGCGGGCGGCGGTCGCGGCGGCAGTGGCGGCGGGGCTCGGGGGCTCAGCCGACGCGGGAGGCGGTGCGGCGGGTACGGCGGACATCGCTGAACTCTCCTTCCGGGGCCTCGCCGGGGGCCAGCTCGCGGCCCGCGAAGTGGCGGAACACGTCGTCCAGACTGGGGTCGGCGAGCTGCGGATCCTGCGCGCGGACCACGGTCTTCAGCTCCTCGGTGGTGCCGAGCGCGCGGATCCGGCCGCGGTCCATCAGGGCGATCCGGTCGCAGTAGCGGTCGGCCTCGTCCATGTAGTGGGTGGTGACCAGCACCGTCATCCCGGTGGCCTGGCGGACCGCCTCGACGCACTCCCAGACGCCGGTGCGGGCGATCGGGTCCAGGCCGATGGTGGGCTCGTCCATCACCAGCAGGCGCGGGGCGCTGACCAGGGCCTGGGCGAGCTCCAGCCGGCGGACCATGCCGCCGGAGTAGGTGCCGGCCATCCGGTCGGCCGCCTCGGCGAGGCCGACGGCGGCCAGCGCCTGGGCGACCCGCTCGCGGCGCTCGCCGTGCGGCACGTCGAAGACGCGGGCGAACAGCGCGACGTTCTCCCGACCGGTCAGCCCGCCGTCCGCGGAGAGCTGCTGCGGCACGTAGCCGAGCAGCCGACGGACCTCCATCCGCTGCCGGGCGGGGTCGTGGCCGAAGACCCGCACCATGCCGGCGCGGACCGGCAGCAGGGTGGTGATCGCCCGGATCGTGGTGGTCTTGCCCGCGCCGTTGGGGCCGAGCAGGCCGAACACCTCGCCGGTGCGCACGGTCAGGTCGACACCGTCGACGGCCTTGGTGCTGCTGCCCTTCCCGCGCCCGTGGTGGAAGGTGTACTCCAGGCCGCGGCAGACCACCGCCTCGTCACCGCCGTTCTCCGGGAACGTCATCGCTCCTCCTCCCCCGGCTCGCCCGGTCGGGTGCGCAGGCCCGTCGCCACCTCGCGCAGCGCGGGCACCGCGGCGGCCAGGGCCGCCCGGGAGTCGGCGGGCAGCCCGGCCACCACCTCCCCCACCAGCGCGGCGCGCCGGGCCCGCCAGACCGCGAGGCGTTCGACGGCCTCGTCGGTGGCGTACAGCAGGGCCGCCCGGCGGTCGGCCGGGTCCACCTCGCGGCGCAGCAGCCGCAGCGCGACCAGCTGGTTGACCAGGGTGGAGACCGAGTTGCCGGCGAGGCACAGCTCCTCGGCCGCGTCGGACACCCGCAGCCCGGGGGTGTCCATCACCAGGCGCAGCAGTTCGATCTGCGCCCCGCGCAGCCTCGGCTCGGTGAGTCCCTGCCGCAGCCGGCGGCGGACCAGGCGCTGGATGCCGACCAGCAGGGCGGAGAGTTCGTCGGCCACGTCGGGATCGGGGGTCGTCGGAAGGTCGACGGCCGGTGCGGGGGTGAGCGTCTCCGGTGTCGCACTCATACCTCCGATTTTAGCTCTCAGTGAGAGGTATTCGTCCAGAGGGCGGACGGGGTGGACCGGAGGACTGCCGGGCGGGGCGCGGCTGTGCCAGGATCCCGGGTGACCGTGTACGGACACCCACCCACCCTCACCGCTGGGAACCCTCATGAGAAGACTCGCGCTCCGCGTGCTGTCCGCGGCAACGGCGCTGTCCGCGTTGCTCGTTGTGCCGGCGGCCACTGCCGCTACCGCCGCCCCGGACATCGCCACCGAAAGCGCCACCACCGCCGCCCCGGCGCCGCTCAGCGGCGCGCAGTTGGCGGCCTCCTGGGCGGGACCGCTCAGCACCCGGGGGCGGTACGTCGTCGACGCGTCGGGCGACCGGTTCAAGTTGAAGTCCGGCAACTGGTCCGGCGCGCAGGGCACGTGGCAGGGCAGCGGCTCGACCACCGATCCGGCGAACAACCAGGCCGGCCAGGTCTCGTACAACCTGCCGCTCGGCCTCGACCGGGCGCCGCTGTCCGAGATCATGGCGGGCTTCCACAGCCTCGGGCTCAACAGCGTCCGACTGCCGTTCGCGGACGCGATGATCCGGGACACCGCCGCCGTCCCGGACGCCGCCGTCGCCGCCAACCCCGGGCTGCGCGGCAGCACCCCACTGCAGGTGTACGACGCGGTGGTGGCGGCGCTCACCGCCGACGGGTTCGCGGTGATCCTCAACAACCACACCACCGGGTACCGGTTCTGCTGCGGCCTGGACGGCAACGAGCGGTGGAACAGCGGCCAGTCCACCGAGACGTGGGAGCAGGACTGGCTGTTCATGGTGGACCGGTACCGGGCCAACAAGCGCGTGGTCGGCGCCGACCTGCGCAACGAGGTCCGCCGCGACACCTGGGACGACCCCAACTGGGGCCTGGGCGACGGGCACGACGCGTACGCCGCCTTCGAGGAGGCGGGCAACCGGATCCTCCAGGCCGCCCCCGACCTGCTGATCATCATGGAGGGCATCAACTGGCAGGGCGTCCCGCTGGCGGGCCTGCCGCACGGCCGTCCGATGCTCAAGCCGGTGGCCACGCTCTCCCACACCCTGATCGACTCGGGCAAACTGGTCTACTCGGCGCACTTCTACGGGTACACCGGCTCGGCCAACACCGGCGCGGGCAGCGGTCCGGGCGCCACCGGCGATCCCCGCTACCAGGACTTGACGCCCAGTCAGCTCGCCGCCGTGGTCGACGAGGAGGCGCTCTTCGTCACCCGCGCCGGGCAGCACTTCACCGCCCCGGTCTGGATCAGCGAGTTCGGCGCGGGCGGGCGGGGCCCGACCGACGCCAAGGAGCAGGCCTGGTTCGACCGCTTCACCGCGATCCTGGCCGAACACGACACCGACTTCGCCGTCTGGCCGCTGGTCGGATGGCACAACGACGGCGTGCCGCAGGACAGTTGGGCGCTCCTCCACTACGACCGGGCCGGCCGGCGGCTGAGCGTCGAAGACCCGGGCGACTGGCGCGCCGCGGACTGGAACCGGCTGGTCGCCGCCCCCGGGTACACCGGCCCGGTGCCGGCCGCCGCCCGCTGGAACCTGCTCGACCTCGACCACACCGACCAGAACACCTCCCGGCGGATGCTGGCCCTGCCCGACTGGAGCAGCGGCAACCGCAAGGGGAACTGCCCGGACGGCCAGCGCCTGATCGGCCTCGGCCGCGGTGACGGCCGCGGCCTGTGCACCGACGCCGGGCAGCCCGCCACCGGGGCGGACGCCTGGACGACCGTCACGGACGAGCGATACGTCACCGGCGGCGACTGGGCACCCGGCTACAACAAACTCCAGTGCCCGGACGGCCGGTTCGCGGTCGGCTACAGCGTCCGCGCCGACGCGATGGCCGCCCTGCTCTGCGCCCCGGCCGCGGCCGCGCCGCCCGCCGCGGCCGACCGGGTGCTCTGGTTCGACCACGGCGACAACCGGCCCCCGGCCGCCACCGGCGCCGACTCGGCGGCCAGCGACTGGGCGCCCGGGGCCTACAAGGGGCAGTGCGCCTCGAACGAGTACGTCGCGGGGGTCGCCTTCACCTGGCGCTGGCTGCACGCCGGCGTCCCGGACGCGCTGCTCTGCCGTCCACTGGCCTGACACCGCCGCGGTGGGGGGGGGGGGCGGCGGGGGGGGGCGGCCGG
>NZ_JBHWIJ010000175.1:0-12335 GCF_042732255.1 Kitasatospora sp. NPDC059803
GGGGCGCGCTTGCGAGTGTTTGGGGTGGGGGGGGGGGGGGGGGGGGGGGCGGGGCGGGCGTTTTGTGGTCCTTGGGCGCCGGGGCCGCGGGTCCCCCGGCGCCCGGGGCCGCGGTGGTGGGCGCGCCGGCCGGGCTGGTCGGCACGGCGCCGCCGCCGGCGGGCTGGGGCGTGGCCGCCGAGCTGCCGCCGGCCGCCGCCGGGGCGGCGGCGCCCCCGTTGTCGCCGCATCCGGTGGCCAGGGCCAGCAGGGCCAGCGCCCCCACCGCGTACGTCCTGGTCCTGCTCCGACCGTCCCTGTTCACCGCAGCGCGCTCCCGGTTCCCGTCCAGCTTCTTCTCAGCTATGCACGGTAGCGGTCGGGGCGGCGGTTCCCGGACAGCGCCTATTCGACGTGCTCGCTGGTGAAGGACCAGCGGTGCACCGGGCGGCCGAGCAGGTCGGCCGGCGGGTCGGCGACCGGCACCGGCTCGCCGGTCCACCAGGTGATCAGCAGCACCCGTTCGCCGGGCGCGCCGAGCAGCTCGGTGCGGACCAGCCCGGCCGAACCGCGCACCGCGGGCAGCGCCACCTCCCGTACCCAGGAGGCGAGTTCGGCCCCGCGGCCGGCGGCGGCGCGGGCCTCCCACATCGCGGCGACGGTCACTCGGCGCCGCCGGTGAGGGCCTGGTACGCCTGGCCGTGGACGTCGCCGTGCCGGACGTCCGCAGCCGGCACGTGCGCCTCGGTCACCGGCAGCGAGGAGTCGGCGGACAGGTCGAGCGCGGACGGCGTGCGGTCACGCCACACCATCTCGGAGCCCAGCGCGGCCACCATCGCGCCGTTGTCGGTGCACAGGCCCGGCCGGGGCACCCGCAGCCGGATGCCGGCCCGGTCGCAGCGCTGCTGGGCCATCTCGCGCAGCCGCGAGTTGGCGGCCACCCCGCCGCCGATCATCAGGTGGTCGACGCCGTTGTCCCGGCACGCCTTGACGGCCTTGCGGGTGAGCACGTCGGTGACGGCCTCCTGGAAGGACGCCGCCACGTCGGCGATCGGCACCTCCTCGCCGGCCCGGCGCTTGGCCTCCACCCAGCGGGCAACGGCGGTCTTCAGACCGGAGAAGGAGAAGTCGTACGCGGGGTCGTTGCGGCCGCTCAGGCCACGTGGGAAGGCGATCGCCTTGGGGTCGCCATCGCGGGCGGTGCGGTCGACCACCGGGCCGCCCGGGAAGCCCAGGCCGAGCACCCGGGCGACCTTGTCGAAGGCCTCGCCGGCCGCGTCGTCGATGGTCGCGCCGAGCGGGCGGACGTCGCTGGTGATGTCCTCGCTGAGCAGCAGCGAGGAGTGCCCGCCGGAGACCAGCAGCGCCATCGTCGGCGACGGCAGCCGGCCGTGCTCCAACTGGTCGACGCAGATGTGCGAGGCGAGGTGGTTGACCCCGTACAGCGGCTTGTCCAGCGCCCAGGCGTACGCCTTGGCGGCACTGACACCGACCAGCAGCGCGCCGGCCAGGCCGGGGCCGGCGGTGACCGCGATGCCGTCCAGGTCGCTCGCCTTGACGCCGGCGGTGTCCAGCGCGCGCTGGATGGTCGGGACCATCGCCTCCAGGTGGGCGCGACTGGCGATCTCCGGGACGACGCCGCCGAAGCGGGCGTGGTCGTTGACGCTGGAGGCGACCGCGTCGGCCAGCAGCGTGGTGCCGCGCACGATGCCGACGCCGGTCTCGTCGCAGGAGGTCTCGATGCCGAGGACGAGCGGTTCGTCAGCCATGGCGGGTGTCCTTAAGGTCCTTCGGGTCAGTGCTGGGGTGGTCGAGGCGCATCACCAGCGCGTCGACGTTGGCGGGCTGGTAGTAGCCGCGCCGGATGCCCACCGGTTGGAAGCCGAAGCGCTCGTACAGCTGCTGGGCGCGCGGATTGTCCACCCGTACCTCCAGCAGCAGTTCGGCGCAGCCGCGGCGGGCGGCCTCCCGGATCAGGTCGGTGAGCAGCGCCGCGCCGAGGCCGGCGCCCTGGTGGCGCTGGTCGACGGCGATGGTCTGGACGTCGCCCTCGCCGGCGATCGCCATCAGCCCGGCGTAGCCGACGATGGCGCCGTCCGCGGTGGTGGCGACGGTGTAGTGGCGGGTGCCGCCGGGGTGGGTCTCGGCCAGCTCGGACCAGTACATCCCGGTGGACCAGGCGTCCTCGGGGAAGAGCCGCAGCTCCAGCTCCATCACCGGCGCGATGTCCCACCAGCGCATCGGGCGCAGGGTGGTGCCGTGCTTCACGCCGGGAGCACCGCCTTGCCCCCTAGAACATTCTTGAAGGCAGCCGGCACCTGGGCGTCCGGGCGGCGCAGGTACAGCGGGACGTTCGGCAGCAGCTCGCGGCCGGCCGCCAGCTCGGCGGCGGCGAAGCCCGCCAGGGCGCCGGCCGACACGTGCTCGGGGCCGTGCGCGCCGGGGAAGCTCTCGGGGTAGAGCAGCGCGCCGGCGCCGACCGAGCGCGGCTGCGGGGCCAGCTCGGCGGGGCGGTCCACGCCGGGGCCCTCGGTGCGGTGGCCGTCGGCGTCGTAGGAGGCCCAGTAGACCTCCTTGCGGCGCGCGTCGGTGGCCACCGTGAACGGCTGCCCGGCCAGGCCTTCGGCGCGGGCCTGGTGGGCGATCGCGTCCAGGGTGCAGACGCCGTGCACCGGCAGCCCGAGGGCGTGGCCGAGCGCGGCGGCGGTCACCAGGCCGACCCGCAGGCCGGTGTACGGGCCCGGGCCGACGCCCACCGCGATGCCGGTGAGCCGGTGCTTGTCGACGCCGGCCGCCCGCAGGACCTGGTCGATCGCGGGCAGGAGCAGTTCGCCGTGGCGCCGGGCGTCGACCTGATGGGTCTCGGCGAGGACGGCCGTGCCGTCGTGGACGGCGGCGGTGACGGCGGGGGTAGCGGTGTCGAACGCGAGCAGCAGCACGGGTCAAGGTTAGACCGCCGTTCGTCCGACCGGCCGATCGACCAGGTGTGCCATCCAGGAACACACATCCGGGGCGCCGCGACCCGGCCGGACGGACCTGGCACGATGGGGCCGTACGTAAAGGGACGGCGGCGGGAGCGGCACGTGGCGAAGATGGGTCCTGGTGTGGTGGTCACGGGGCTGACCCTGGGGGCCCTGGCGGTGGTGAGCCTGCTGGCCTTCCAGGCCAACGGCGCTCAGGACCGGGCGGCCGGCGCCAAGCCGACCGCCAGCACCACGACGTCCAGCGGGCCGGCCGCCTCCGCGACGCCGAGCGCCTCGGCCACCCCGACGGTCCCGCCGCTGCCGACCATCTCGGGCAGCGGGACCAGGGTGGTCTACTCGATCAGCAGCCACTACGTCTGGCTGATCGACCCGAAGAAGAACCCACAGGTCACGCCCGGTTTCCCGGTCACCCCGGGCTCGGTCGAGCCGGCTCCGGGCAGTTACTCGGTCTACAGCCGCACCCCGACGACCACCGGGACGGACGGCAAGCAGATCGAGCACGTGGTGCGCTTCGCGCAGCAGAACGGCGTGGTGTTCGGCTTCAGCGCCGCCGTGGACGGCGCGACCCCGACCACCGAGCCGAACGCCAAGACCGGCGGCATCCGCAGCGGCCGCCCGGACGGCCAGTTGCTCTGGGACTTCGCGCCGAACGGCACCAAGGTGGTCGTGGTCGCCTGAGCCCGGCTCGGGCGTGTCAGGCCGCGCGGGGTGTGCCCGTCTCCGGTTCCTCGGCCCGCCGGGGCTCCGGCTCGGGCGGGGTGGACACCGCCTCGGCGGCCGCACAGGCGGCCAGCAGCGCCCGCATCGGCGCCCCCTGGACGCGGCGGGCGGACTCTCCGGCCCCGGCGCCGTGCCCGGCGCGCTTCGGGGCGGGGGTGGTGCTCGACATGGCGCCTCCCTAGTTAGGCAGACCTAACCGCAGCACCCATCCCACCACGCCCGGCACCCCGCCCGCAACACTTCCCGACAGCCTGTCGGCAAAACGGCGCACACCTGGGCGCGGGCCTCAGCCGAGCGCCTCCAGCGCGACACCCGCCCAGCGCGGACCGAGGCCGGTCAGCACCACCCGGCGCGGGTCCAGATCGTCCTCGTCGGCGGTGTCACCGAGGGCGCGCTCGATCCGCACCTCCAGCCGGTCCTCGGACAGCCGCTCGACCTTGCCCTCGCCCCACTCGACCACGACCACCGACTCCGGCAGCGAGACGTCCAGGTCGAGGTCCTCCATCTCGTCCAGGTCCCCGCCGAGCCGGTACGCGTCCACGTGCACCAGCGCCGGGCCGCCGACCAGCGACGGGTGCACCCGGGCGATCACGAAGGTCGGCGAGGTCACCGCCCCGCGGACCCCCAGCCCCTCCCCCAGGCCCCGGGTCAGCGTGGTCTTCCCCGCCCCCAGTTCACCGGAGAGCAGCACCAGGTCCCCGGGCCTCAGCAGCGCGGCCAGCTCCCGGCCGAGCCGGCCCATCCGCTCCGGGGTGGGGACGGTGAGAGTGGCGTGCGAGCCCATGCGCGTGTCTTGCCCTTCGGTCCGTACCGGCGTGCCGACCGCCGGCCGCCACCGCTACCGTGCCACATCGCCGGCCCGGCGCGCGCCGGAAGGGGTCAGGGGCCGTCCAGGACCGCCGGGGGCGGCGCGGCGGCGGCGAAGCCGGCGGCCCGGCGCAGCAGCGCCACCAGCTCGTGGTCGACCAGCTCCGGGCGCTCCAGCATCACCAGGTGCCCGGCGCCCTCCACCAGCACCAGCTCCGCGCCGGGCAGCCGCTCGGCCATCGCCTCGCTGTGCGCCGACGGCGTCAGCAGGTCCTTCGTACCGGCCAGCACCAGCGTCGGCAGGCCGCTCAGGGCGGCGAGCGCCGCGTACTTCTCGTGCGCGGCGAACACCGGGTAGAACTCGGCGACCACGTCGATCGGGGTGGCGTCCAGCAGCTGCTCGGCGAACCGCACCACGCCCGGGTCGACGTCCCGCCCGCCGAAGGAGAACCTCCGGTAGAAGACGGCGGCGACGTCCGCACCCAGCCGCCGGCTCGCCTCCACCAGCTCGACCTGACGGCCCAGCAGCCGCATCACCCCGGGCGCGACCTTCTTGAACAGCTTCGCGCCGGCCGACGGCAGCCCGAGGCTGACCTCGTTCCAGTCCCCCGCCAGCGTGCCGATCAGCGCCACCCCGGCGACCCTCTCCCGGAACAGCTCCGGGTGCTGGTCGGCCAGCGCCATCACCGTCATGCCGCCCATCGAGTGGCCCACCAGCACCAGCGGCCCGGTCGGCGCGACGGCGTCGATCACCGCCTTGAGGTCGCCGCCCAGCTGGTCGATGCTGGCCGGCTCGCCGGCCAGGAAGGAGCGGGAGCGCTCGGAGCGGCCGTGGCTGCGCTGGTCCCAGAAGACCAGCCGCAGTCCCTCGCGCAGCGCGGCCCGCTGGAAGTGCCAGCTGTCCTGGTTGAGGCAGTAGCCGTGGCAGAACAGCACGGTCAGCGGCTCGGCGCCGGAGGTGCCGCCGTCCGGCTCGGGGCCGGTGCCGTCCAGCTCGACGTACAGCTCGGTGCCGTCCGGCGCGGCCACCGTCCGCGGGCGCCCGCGCAGCGAGCCGTACGGGGCCTCGGCGTCCAGCTCGGCCCGGGCCCGGCGGCGGGTCGCCCGGCCGACGGTCAGCCGCTCTATCGCCACCCCGGCGGCCGCCCCGGCCGCCAGCACGCCGACCGAGATCCCGATCACACCGGCCCGGCTCACCCCGGAGGCCGCGCCGGCCGCCTTGGCCACCGCCGCGACCGGGCCGCTCTCGGCCGGTCCCTCCGTCATGCGCCCGGGCCCTCGGTGCGGCTGCCGCCCAGGTAGCGGCGCGGGACCCTGGCGCCGATCCGGGTCACGATCTCGTACGAGATGGTGCCGCAGGCCCGGCCCCAGTCCTCGGCGGTCGGCTCGCCCTGCTCGCCGTTGCCGAACAGCAGCACCTCGTCGCCGATCGCGGGGGTGTCCCCGCCCAGGTCCACGACGAACTGGTCCATCGCGACCCGGCCGGCGATCGTGCGCCACTTGCCGCCGATCTGCACCGGGCCGGTGCCGCTGGCGTGCCGCGGGATGCCGTCGCCGTAGCCGACCGGGACCAGGCCCAGCGTGGTCGGGCCCGGCGTCACGTAGTGGTGGCCGTAACTGACCCCGTGCCCGCCCGGAACGTGCTTGACCAGCGCCAGCCGCGCGGTCAGCGCCATCACCGGGCGCAGCCCGAAGTCGGCCGGCGACCCGACCTCCGGCACCGGCGACAGCCCGTACGCGGCCAGGCCGGTACGGACCAGGTCGAAGTGCGACTGCGGGAGCAGCAGGGTGGCCGGCGAGTTCGCCAGGTGCCGCACCTCCGGGCGCAGCCCGGCGGCCTCGGCCCGGGCCAGCGCCGCGTGGAAGGAGTCCAGCTGGGCCTGGATCGACGGGTGGCCCGGCTCGTCGGCGGCGGCGAAGTGCGACCAGACGCCGACCACGGTCAGCAGCCCCTCCGCCTCGGCGCGGCGGGCGGCCGCCACCAGGTGCGGCCAGTCGTGCGGCTGGCAGCCGTTGCGGCCCAGACCGGTGTCCGCCTTCAGGTGCACCCGGGCCGGGATGCCGGTCTCCCGGACGGCCGGCAGCAGCTCGTCCAGCGCCCACTGGCCGCTCACCGAGATGTCGATGTCCGCGCGCAGCGCCTCCCGCCACGGCCCGCCCGGCGTCCACAGCCAGCACAGGACGCGGGCCTGCTCAGGGCGGATGCCCGCGGCCCGCAGTGCCAGCGCCTCCTCGGGCGTCGCGCAGCCGAGCCAGCCGACCCCGTTCGCGACCGCCTCGCGGGCGCACTCGACGGCGCCGTGGCCGTAGGCGTCCGCCTTGACCGCGAGCATCACCGCCGAGCCGCCGACGCGCTCGCGCAGCGCGGCGAGGTTGCCGCGCAGGGCGGCCAGATCGATGGTCGCCTCGGCCCTTACGCCGTCGGTCAGGGTGGCCGTGCCGGTCGTGTTCGCAGTTGTCATCAGGGTCAGTCTCCCAGACATCCCGGAGTCCTCGCCGAACGGCCCGTCCGTGCGGCGGCCGGTGCCAGGGCCCCCGGCACCGCGCCGACCTGCGGCGCACCGCTCGTCACCCTGTTCCGGACGCGCACGCAGGACCGATCGGTTCCGCACCGCCCGTCCCCACCGCACCGCCCGCCCCGGGCCTACGCCTCCCGCACCGCCCGCCACACCGCGGGCAGCGCCTGCGCCACCGCCGGCGCCGTCACCGGCGCGCCCGGGTCGCCCGCCGCGTGGCGGCCCGCCAGGCCGTGCAGGTAGGCGCCCACCGACGCGGCGTCCAGCGGCGCCAGGCCGGCCGCCAGCAGGGAGCCCGCCAGGCCGGCCAGGACGTCGCCGCTGCCGGCGGTGGCCAGCCAGGACGTGCCGGTCGGGTTGACCCGGACGGCGCCGCCCGGGTCGGCGATCACCGTGGTGGAGCCCTTGAGCAGGACCGTCGCCCGGTAGGCGGCCGCCAGCCGGCGGGCGGTGGCCAGCCGGGCGGCGGCCAGCGAGTCGGCGGGCGGCGGCGCGGCGCCGTCGGCGCCCGCGAGCAGCCGGGCGGCCTCGCCGGTGTGCGGGGTGAGCAGGGTGGGGGCCGTCCGGCCGGCCAGCGCGTCCGGGCCGAGCCGGGCCAGCTCGGTCAGCCCGTCCGCGTCCACCAGGACCGGGACGTCGCTCGACAGTGCCTCGGCCAGCGCCTGCCGCGCCCCCTCGCCGCCGCCCGGCCCGACCACCCAGGCCTGCACCCGCCCGGCCCCGGCCGGCCCGCCCTCGGTGACCAGCACCTCCGGGAAGCGCCGCACCACCTCCTCGGCCGCCGTGCCGACGTACCGGACGGCGCCCGCGCCGCCGTGCAGCGCCCCGGCGACCGCCAGCAGCGCCGCGCCCGGGTACGTCGCCGAACCGGCCGCCACCCCGACCACGCCCCGCCGGTACTTGTCGCTCTCGGCGCCCGGCAGCGGCAGCAGCGCCGCCACGTCCGCGTGCTGCAGAGCCGTCACCTCCGGCGCGGGCGGCTCCAGTCCGATCCCGACCAGTTGGACGGCGCCCGCGTAGGAGGCACCCGGGTCGACCAGCAGGCCCGGCTTGTACGTGCCGAAGCAGACCGTGACGTCCGCGCGCAGCGCCTCGCCCGGCACCTCGCCGGTGTCGGCGTCGACCCCGCTGGGCAGGTCCACGGCCACCACGACCCCGCGCCGCCCGGCCCGCGCGTACGGCCGGGCCCCGTCCCGCAGCCCGCCCCGGCCGCCGATGCCGACGATGCCGTCCAGCACCAGGTCGGCGCGCGAGAAGTCGGCCAGGCCGACTTCCTGATCCAGCACCACCCGCCCGCCGGAAGCCCGCAGCGCGGCCAGCCCGCCCGCGTGCGCACGCTCCGGCGCGAGCAGCACCGCCGTCACCCGCGCGCCCCGCCGGGCCAGCGCCGCCCCGGCGTACAGGGCGTCACCCCCGTTGTCCCCGCTGCCGGCCAGCACCACCACCCGACTGCCGTACACCCGCCCCCGACGCCCCGCCAGCAGCCGGGCACAGGTCGCCGCCAGCCCGGCGGCCGCCCGCTGCATCAGCGTCCCCTCCGGCAGCCGCGCCATCAGCGCGGCCTCGGCGGCCCGGACGACTTCCACCCGATGGGCATGACGCATGCGAGGGCTCCTTCAGCAGTCGACGTACCGCCGACGCTAGCCCGCGCCACCGCCCCACGGCAGGCCGAGCTGCGGGACACTTTCGAGTGACAACCACTTCGATCCCCCACCGGCGCCGGTCCGTACGCCTAGCTTGTGGCTCGACACGGACCCACAGGAGGGGGAAGGGCCATGGTCGCCATGCCGGCAGTCGAGTACCCGCCGAGCGAGGACAGTCTTCTCCAGCCGTTTCTGGAGTTGGACACCCCGCTGGGGAGCAAGGCCGAATTCATCGAGGGGGAGATCGTCGTGACGCCGCCGCCGGACGGCCCGCACGACGGTGCGGTATCGAAGCTCAACAAGCAATTCTTCCGGAACGCCGCGATCGATCTGGACATCGCAGGCACCAAGGGTCTTGTCACTCCCAAAGGCCGGCTCATCCCCGACGGCACGGTGGTACCGGCCGGCCACTTCGACCATCTGGATTCCTGGGCCCCGACTGAAGGCGTCCTCCTCGTCTTCGAGGTCACCTCGATCAACCCGCACAAGGACCGCGAACCCAAGCGCCGCGGCTACGCCGCCGCAGGCATCCCGTGCTACCTGCTGGTCGACCGCAGTGAGGGCACGGTCACGCTGTTCACCAAACCCGAAGGCGAGGACTACATCACCCGCACGCAGGTCGAGTTCGGCAAGCCGATCGACCTGCCCGCCCCCTTCTCCTTCACGCTCGACACGGCACCCCTGCGGTAGGGCACAGCCACCGCAGGGGCACCACGCCGTGCTACTCGACGGTGACCGACTTGGCCAGGTTGCGCGGCTGGTCGACCTCGTGGCCCTTGGCCGTCGCCAGCTCGCACGCGAAGACCTGGAGCGGCACGGTGGAGACCAGCGGCTGGAGCAGGGTCGGGGTGACCGGGATGCGGATCAGGTGGTCCGCGTACGGGACGACCGCCTCGTCGCCCTCCTCCGCGATCACGATGGTGCGGGCGCCACGGGCCCGGATCTCCTGGATGTTGGAGACGATCTTGTCGTGCAGGATCGACCGCCCGCGCGGCGAGGGGACGACCACGACGACCGGCAGCCCCTCCTCGATCAGCGCGATCGGGCCGTGCTTGAGCTCGCCCGCCGCGAAGCCCTCGGCGTGCATGTACGCCAGCTCCTTGAGCTTGAGCGCGCCCTCCAGGGCCACCGGGAAGCCGACGTGACGGCCGAGGAACAGCACCGAGCGCGCGTCGGCGAGCGAGCGGGCCAGCTCGCGCACCGGCTCCATGGTCTCCAGGACCTGCTCGACCTGCTTGGGCGCGTCGCTGAGCTCCTTGATGACGGCGAGGATCTCGTCGCCCCACTTGGTGCCGCGCACCTGGCCCAGGTAGAGGGCGACCAGGTAGCAGGCGACCAGCTGGGTCAGGAACGCCTTGGTGGAGGCGACGGCGACCTCGGGGCCGGCGTGGGTGTACAGCACCGCGTCCGACTCGCGCGGGATGGTGGAGCCGTTGGTGTTGCAGATCGCCAGCACCTTGGCGCCCTGCTCCCGGGCGTGCCGCAGGGCCATCAGGGTGTCCATGGTCTCGCCGGACTGGGAGATGGCGATGACCAGCGTGCCCGGGCCCATGATCGGGTCGCGGTAGCGGAACTCGGAGGCGACCTCGACCTCGCAGGGGATGCGGGTCCAGTGCTCGATCGCGTACTTGGCGATCATGCCGGCGTGGAAGGCGGTGCCGCAGGCGACGATGACGACCTTGTCGACCGAGCGCAGGTCGGCGTCGGAGATGCGCAGCTCGTCGAGGATGAGCCGGCCGTCGGTGCCGATCCGGCCGAGGAGGGTGTCGGCGACGGCCTTCGGCTGCTCGGCGATCTCCTTGAGCATGAAGTAGTCGTAGCCGCCCTTCTCGGCGGCCGAGGCGTCCCAGTCGACGTGGTACTCGCGCACGTCGGCCGGGGTGCCGTCGAAGTTGGTCACCGTGACGCCGTCCCGGCGCAGCTCGACGACCTGGTCCTGACCCAGCTCGACGGCCTCGCGGGTGTGCGCGATGAACGCGGAGACGTCGGAGGCGAGGAAGTTCTCGCCCTCGCCGCGCCCGACCACCAGCGGCGAGTTGCGGCGGGCGCCGACGACCACGTCCGGCGCGTCGGCGTGCACGGCGACGAGGGTGAAGGCGCCGTCGAGGCGGCGGCAGACCACGCGCATGGCCTCCGCGAGGTCGCCGTCGTAGGCCTCGCCGAGCAGGTGCGCGACGACCTCGGTGTCGGTCTCGGAGCGGAGGGTGTGGCCGCGCTCGGCGATCTCGGCCCGCAGCTGGGCGAAGTTCTCGATGATGCCGTTGTGCACCACGGCCACCCGGAGGTGGTCGTCCAGGTGGGGGTGGGCGTTGGCGTCCGTCGGGCCGCCGTGGGTGGCCCAGCGGGTGTGGCCGATGCCGGTGGTGCCGCCGGGCAGAGGGGTCTCGGCGAGCGACTTCTCCAGGTTGGCGAGCTTGCCGGCCCGCTTGTCGGTGACCAGACTCCACTGCCCGTCGGAGTCCTGCGCCTGCACCGCGACACCGGCCGAGTCGTAGCCCCGGTACTCCAGTCGCTGCAGGCCTGCGATTACTACGTCGAGGGCGGACTGCGCGCCCACGTATCCAACAATTCCGCACATGCGTGCCAGCATAAGGGCGGTTCTGAGGCCCTTTTCCCGATTCCCGCGAACAGTGCGTGACCGACACCACAACCACGGTGAACGCCGCCACGGCTCACAATGGAGCATGTGCTGACCGAACTCTGTACGCGGGGCGCCGCCACGCCCGGCCCGTCGCCGTCCCCCTACGTGGACCTCAGTCGGGCCGAGTGGAGCGCACTGCGCGAGCGTACGCCGCTGCCGCTGACCGCCGAGGAGGTGGAACGGCTACGCGGCCTCGGTACCGCCCTCGACCTGGACGAGGTCCGCGACGTCTACCTGCCGCTGTCCCGGCTGCTGAACCTGTACATCCACGCCACGCACGAGCTGCGCGGCACGCTGGGCACCTTCCTGGACACGCCGGACACCGAGCGCACCCGGACCCCGTTCATCATCGGGGTGGCCGGCTCGGTCGCGGTCGGCAAGTCGACGACGGCCCGCCTGCTCCAGGCCCTGCTCGCCCGCTGGCCCGAGCATCCGCGGGTCGAGCTGGTGACCACGGACGGCTTCCTGCTGCCCAACGCCGAGCTGCGCCGCCGGGGCCTGATGGCCCGCAAGGGCTTCCCGGAGTCGTACGACCGCCGGGCGCTGATGCGCTTCGTGGCGGACGTGAAGGCGGGCAAGGAGCGGGTCACCGCGCCGGTGTACTCGCACCTGGTGTACGACATCGTGCAGGGCGAGCGGCTCACCGTGGAGCGCCCGGACATCCTGATCGTCGAGGGCCTGAACGTGCTCCAGCCGGCCCTGCCCGGCAGCGACGGGCGCACCCGGCTGGCGGTGGCCGACTACTTCGACTTCTCGATCTACGTCGACGCCCGCACCGACGACATCGAGCACTGGTACCTGGACCGCTTCCGCAAGCTGCGGCAGACCGCCTTCCAGGACCCGAACTCCTACTTCCGCCGCTTCACCGAGGTGCCGGAGGAGGAGGCGATGGAGTACGGCCGGCAGGTCTGGCGCACCATCAACAAGCCGAACCTGCTGGAGAACGTGCTGCCGACCCGCGGCCGGGCCACCCTGATCCTCCAGAAGGGGGCGGACCACAAGGTCCGCCGGGGGCGGGGGGGCCCCGGGGGGCACCCGAGAGGGT
>NZ_JBHWIJ010000175.1:12345-17925 GCF_042732255.1 Kitasatospora sp. NPDC059803
CGGGGCGCGCGGGCGCGGCCTCTGCGCGGCGCGGCCGGGGGGCGCGGGGGGCGGGGGCCGCGCCCCCCCCCGGGGGGGGCGTGCCGGGCTCAGCCCAGGTGCGTCCGCACGGCCTCGGCCAGCCGCTGCGCGACGGACTCGGCCTGCACCGGGTCGGCGGCCTCGACCATGACCCGGACCAGCGGCTCGGTGCCGGACGGGCGCAGCAGCACCCGGCCGGTGGAGCCCAGTTCGGCCTCGGCCTCGGCGACCGCGGCGGCCAGCTCGACGCTGGTGTTCACCCGGCTCTTGTCGACGCCCTTGACGTTGATCAGCTGCTGCGGCAGACGGGTCATCACGGCGGCCAGGTCGGCCAGCGGCTGCTTGGTGCTGGCCAGGCGGGCACCCAGCATGAGGCCGGTCAGGGTGCCGTCGCCGGTGGTGGCGTGGTCGAGCAGGATGACGTGGCCGGACTGCTCGCCGCCCAGCGCGAAGCCGTGCTCCTTCATCGCCTCCAGCACGTAGCGGTCGCCGACGGCGGTCTCCACCAGGTCGACGCCCTCGCGCTCCATCGCCAGCTTGAAGCCGAGGTTGGACATCACGGTGGCCACCGCGGTGTTGCGGCGCAGGGTGCCGGCGTCCTTCATCGCGACGGCCAGGATGGCGATGATCTGGTCGCCGTCCACCTCGTTGCCGTCGGCGTCGGCGGCCAGGCAGCGGTCGGCGTCGCCGTCGAGGGCGATGCCGAGGTCGGCGCGGTACTCCGTCATGGCGGCCTGCAGCCGGTCCAGGTGGGTGGAGCCGACGCCGTCGTTGATGTTGAGGCCGGTGGGCTCCGCCCCCAGGGTGTGGACGACCTCGGCGCCGGCCCGGGCGAAGGCCTCGGGGGCGACGTAGGCGGCCGCGCCGTGGGCGCCGTCGATGACGACCTTGATGCCGTCGAGGCGGTTGGGCAGCACGCCGATCAGGTGGGCGACGTACTTGTCGAAGCCCTCGGTGTACTCGCGCACCCGGCCGACGGCGGCGCCGGTCGGCCGGTTCCAGTCCTCGCTGCCGAGCGTGTGCGTGCGGTAGTGGGACTCGATCGCGTCCTCGATGCGGTCGTCCAGCTTGTGGCCGCCGCGGGCGAGGAACTTGATGCCGTTGTCGGGCATCGCGTTGTGGCTGGCGGAGAGCATCACGCCGAAGTCGGCGCCGAGCGCGCCGGTGAGGTACGCCACGGCCGGGGTCGGCAGCACGCCGACCCGGAGCACGTCGACGCCGGCGCTCGCCAGGCCGGCGATGACGGCGGCCTCCAGGAACTCGCCCGAGGCACGCGGGTCCCGGCCGACCACCGCGACCGGCCGGTGGCCCTCGAAGGCGCCGGCCTCGCCGAGCACATGGGCCGCCGCGACCGACAGCCCGAGCGCGAGCTCGGCCGTCAGGCCCACGTTGGCCACCCCGCGCACGCCGTCCGTACCGAAGAGTCGTCCCACTGTCCCGTCCTCCATCACCACTGCTCGGAACCCAACCGATGGCACCCGGCCGCCGCACGATAGCCGGGGAACACGTCGCCCCGGAGTACACGTGGTACTCCGGGGCGACGGTTCGCGCAACCAGGGGGTGCGCCGCCAGGGCGGGCCGCACCCCCAGGGGCGCGATTAGCGCTTGCTGTACTGCGGCGCCTTGCGGGCCTTCTTGAGACCGGCCTTCTTGCGCTCGACGGCGCGGGCGTCACGGGTCAGGAAGCCGGCCTTCTTCAGCGCGCCGCGGTTGTTGTCCACGTCGGCCTCGTTCAGGGCACGGGCCACGCCGAGGCGCAGCGCGTAGGCCTGGCCGGAGACGCCGCCACCGGAGATGCGGGCGACGACGTCGTAACGGCCGTCAAGCTCGAGGAGCTTGAAGGGCTCGTTCACGGTCTGCTGGTGCACCTTGTTGGGGAAGTAGTTCTCCAGGGTGCGACCGTTGATCTTCCACTGGCCGGTGCCGGGGACGATGCGCACGCGGGCGATCGCCTCCTTGCGACGGCCGAGGCCGGCGCCCGGGATGGCCTCGCCGAAGCGGCCGGCCAGCGACTCGGAGGTGTACTCGCCCTCGGAGGTGTACTCGCCCTCGACAGCCTCAACGGCCTCGTCGAAGTCGACCTCAAGGGTCTCGGTGGTTTCAGTGGTCTCGGCCACGGTGTTCCTCAGCTCTTTTCAGTGTTGGGGGGCTTGGTGGCCGAATTACTGCGCGACCTGGGTGATCTCGAACGGCACCGGCTGCTGGGCAGCGTGCGGGTGCTGGTCGCCCGAGTAGACCTTCAGCTTCGAGAGCATCTGGCGGCCCAGGCTGTTCTTGGGGATCATGCCCTTGATGGCCTTCTCGACGGCCTTCTCCGGGTTGTTCGCCAGCAGGTCGTCGTAGCGCACCGACCGCAGACCACCCGGGAAGCCAGAGTGGCGGTAGGCCAGCTTCTGGGTCTTCTTGTTACCGGACAGGTGCACCTTGTCGGCGTTGATGATGATGACGAAGTCACCAGTGTCAACGTGCGGCGCGTAGATCGCCTTGTGCTTACCCCGGAGGAGGTTGGCGGCCTGGGAAGCCAGGCGGCCGAGCACGACGTCGTTCGCGTCGATGACGTGCCACTGACGCTGGACGTCGCCGGGCTTGGGGCTGTACGTACGCACGGTCGTATGCCTTCGCTTTTCAGTGAGTGAGTCCTGACAGGAGCACCTGGGACGGCAGAGCAGCCTGGTCAACCTTGGACGCAATTCAAGGGGGACCGCTGGTCGTCGAACCTGATGTCTCCGGCGTACCGACCTCTCACGTGAGATAGAGCGAGCCAATACGCACATCAAGCGTCCAGGTTACCGGGCGGGCGGGTGGGGGTCAAAAATCGGCTTCCCCCACCCCCGCCGTCACTCAGCGTTCGCGCTCCACCCGGCTGACGTCCCAGACCGGCTCGGGCGACTCGTAGACCCGGCCGTCGGCGCCGAACACCAGGTAGCGGTCGAAGGTCTTGGCGAACCAGCGGTCGTGGGTGACGCACAGCACGGTGCCGTCGAAGGCCTCCAGCCCGGCCTGCAGCGCCTCGGCACTGTCCAGGTCCAGGTTGTCGGTCGGCTCGTCGAGCAACAGGGCCGTCACGCCGGAGAGTTCGAGCTTGAGGATCATCAGCCGGGCCTGCTGCCCACCGGACAGCGACTCGAACTTCTGCTCCTCCTGCCGGTCCAGCTCGTAGCGGCGCAGCGCGCCCATCGCGGCGCTGCGGCTGAGCGCGTGCTCCTCCTCGACGATCGAGCGCACCGTCCGGCCGAACAGCTCCGGGTGGGCGTGGGTCTGCCGGAAGTGGCCGGGGACGACCCGGGCGCCGAGCTTCCAGGTGCCGGTGTGCGCGACGCTCTCGTCGCCCGCCAGCAGCCGCAGGAAGTGCGACTTGCCGGAGCCGTTGGAGCCGAGCACGGCGACCCGCTCGCCGTAGAACACCTCCAGGTCGAAGGGCTTCATCAGACCGGTGAGCTCCAGCTGCTCCACGGTGAAGGAGCGCACGCCGGTACGCCCGCCCTTGAGCCGCATGGTGATGCTCTGCTCGCGCGGGGGCTCCTCCGGGCGGCCGGCCTCCTCGAACTTCTTCAGCCGGGTCTGGGCGGCGGCGTAGCGGGTGGCGAGCGCGTGGCTGACGGAGGCCGCCTGGCGCAGGGTGACGACCAGCTTCTTGAGCTTGGCGTGTTCCTCGTCCCAGCGCCGGCCCAGCTCCTCGAAGCGCGCGAAGCGGTCCTTGCGGGCCTCGTGGAAGCTGTCGAAGCCGCCGCCGTGCACCCAGACGCTGCTCCCGGCCGCGCCGGACTCGACGGCAATGATCTTGTCGGCGGCCTCGGAGAGCAGCTCGCGGTCGTGCGAGATGAACAGGACGGTCTTCGAGGTGGCCTTGAGGGCCTCCTCCAGCCAGCGCTTGCCCGGGACGTCCAGGTAGTTGTCGGGCTCGTCGAGCAGCAGCACCTCTTCGGGGCCGCGCAGCAGCGCCTCCAGGACGAGCCGCTTCTGCTCGCCGCCCGAGAGGGTGTTCAGGCCGCGCCACTGGGCCTTGTCGAAGGGCATCCCGAGGGCCGCCATGGTGCAGACGTCCCAGTCGGTCTCGTAGTCGTAGCCGCCGACGTCGGCCCAGTCGGAGAGCGCCTGGGCGTAGGCCATCTGGGTCTTCTCGTCGTCCTGGGCGATCATCGCCAGTTCGGCGGCGTCCACCGCGCGGGCGGCGACGGCGATCCGCTCGGGGGCGACGGACACCAGCAGGTCGCGGACCGAGGCGTCCGGCGCCAGCGCGCCCGGGGTGGCCCGCTCGTCCTCGCGGCCGGTGGTGCCGACGAACTGGCGCATCACGCCGAGCCCGCCGCTGATCGTCACCGTGCCGCCGTGCGGCTGGAGGTCCCCCGCGATCATCCGCAGCAGGGTGGTCTTGCCAGCCCCGTTGGCGCCGACCAGGGCGACCGCGGCGCCCTCACCGACCCGGAAGGACGCGTCGTCGAACAGCACCCGCCCGTCCGGCAGGTAGTACTCCAGGTGCGAAATCTCGACGTGTCCCATGCGGACGATTGTCCCAAGCCGACGCGCCTGGCCCAAACGGATTACCCGACGGGCGGCTGACCGGGCAGTGTGCGCAGCCGCCTGGCCTGGCGGTTCCGCTCGGCGAGCTGGTCGTCCGGCGGGTAGCCGACTTCCTCAAGGGTGAGCCCGTACGGCCGGATCACGTTGACGGCCGAGTTGCGGACCCCGCCGGCCAGCACCTCGCCGGGGAACTCCACCGGCCGGTGCCCGTCGCCGACCAGCAGCATCGCCCCGACCAGCGCCCGGACCATGTTGTGGCAGAACGCGTCGGCGCGGACGGTGGCGACCGCCAGCGAGCCCTCCTGGGCGGCGTAGGAGTCCACCGGGACGCGGTCCCAGTGCAGCTCCAGCAGGGTGCGGATGGTGGTGGCGCCCTCGCGCTTCTTGCAGTACGCGGCGAAGTCGTGCTCGCCGAGCAGCAGCTTCGCGGCCTCGTTCATCCGGTCGACGTCCAGCGGGCGGTCGTGCCAGAGCACGTGCCCGCGCAGCAGCGGGTCGACCCCGCCGGGGTGGTCGGCGACCCGGTAGGCGTAGCGGCGCCAGATCGCCGAGAAGCGGGCGTCGAACCCGGCCGGCGCCTCGCCGACCCGGTAGATCCGGATGTCCCCGGGCAACCGGCCGGCCAGCCGGCGCATCAGCTTCTCGCGGTGCGCCTCCCACAGCTCGGCCGGCAGGTCGACGTGCGCGACCTGGCCGCGGGCGTGCACCCCGGCGTCGGTGCGCCCGGCCACGGTCAGCGGGAACAGCTCGGGGCTGCGGGTGACGATCTGCAGCGCGCTCTCGATCTCCTCCTGGACCGTCCGGCGGCCGCCGCGCTGGCGGGCCCAGCCGGAGAACTCGGCGCCCTGGTAGGCGAGATCGAGCCGGACCCGGACGCACCCGTCGGCCGGGCCGTCCTTCACCGGCGGCTGCTCGGCGCAATCGTTGACCACAATCCACTCCAGACAGAAGGAACGGGCCCGCTCCCCCACGGATGGGGGTGGGGGCCCCCGTCCCCACCGAGCCGGGTGATGCCCGCGCGGCCACGCCGGCCGCGGG
>NZ_JBHWIJ010000176.1:0-9509 GCF_042732255.1 Kitasatospora sp. NPDC059803
CGTTTTCCGCTCGACAGCGCCACTCCGACCGTGCCTATGGTGCCCGGCATGACGACCGACCCGTTACCGCGCCAGCTCGCCCGCACCCGGTGCTTCACCCTGGGCGCCCCCACCCACCCGGGCATCACCGCCGACGGCGCCGCCGTCCTGTTCCTGCGCAGCCGCGGCGGCACCGACCCGCTCGCCTGCCTCTGGGCGCTCGACACCGTCACCGGCCGGGAACGGCTGATCGCCGACCCGGCCGCGTTGGGCGCCGGCCCCTCCACCGACGGCATCACCGGTTACAGCACCGGCGCCACCGGCCGGCTCGCCGCCTTCGCGCTCGACGGCGCTCTCTGGCTCGCCGACACCGCCTCCGGCACCGTCCGCGCCGTCCCCACCGCCACCGCCACCGCCACCGGCGTCCACGACCCGCGGCTCGACCCGACCGGCCGCCGGATCGCCTACACCGGCGACGGCGCCCTGCGCGTGGTCACCGTCGACGGCACGAACGACACGGACGGCACGGACGACGGGGGCACCACGGACGACCGGGCGCTCGCCGAGCCCGAGGCCGGGGACGTCGCGTACGGCGTCGCCGAGTACGTCGCCGCCGCGGAGATGTACCGCACCCGCGGCCACTGGTGGTCCCCCGACGGCACCGCGCTGCTCGTCACCCGCGTCGACGAGCGCCCCGTCCACCGCGTGCACCTCGCCGACCCGACCGACCCGCAGCGCCCGCCCCGCGTGATCCGCTACCCGCTGGCCGGCACCGCCAACGCCGAGGTCTCGCTCCTGCTGCTCGGCCTCGACGGCACCCGCACCGAGGTCCGCTGGGACCGCACCGCGTTCGAGTACCTCACCGCCGCAGGCTGGGACGCCCACGGCCCGTACGCCGCCGTGCAGAGCCGCGACCAGCGCACCGTCCGCACCCTGGCGATCGGGCCCGACGGCGCCACCCGGGTGCTCGCCGAACGCCGCGACGAGCACTGGGTCGAGCTCCTCCCCGGCCTGCCCGCGCGCACCGCCGGCGGCGCCCTGGTCGACACCGCCGACCTCGGCGACACCCGGCACCTCACCGTCGACGGCGAGCCGGTGACGCCGCCCGGACTACAGCTGTGGGAGGTGCTCGGCACGGACGGCGAACAGGTCCTGTTCACCGCCCTGGAGGACCCCACCGAGACCCACCTCTGGCACTACGAACCGGGCCGCGGCATCCGGCGGCTGAGCAGCGGCCCCGGCGTCCACACCGGCGCCCGGCGCGGCGGCACCCTCGTCGTCACCACCCGCTCCGAGGGCTTCCCGGCCGGCCGCACCACCGTCCACCGCGACGACCGGACGGCGCACCCGATGGCCTCGTACGCGCAGCCGCCCGTCCTCGCCGCACGCCCCGAACTGCTCCGCCTCGGCCCCCGCGAGCTGCGCGCCGCGCTCTTCCTGCCCACCGGCCACCGCCCCGGCGGCGCCCCGCTGCCCGTCCTGCTCGACCCGTACGGCGGGCCCGGGATGCACAAGGTCACCAGCGGCGGCGCGTGGTGGGGCCGGGTCTCCCAGTGGTTCGCCGACCAGGGCTTCGCGGTGCTGGTCGTCGACGGCCGCGGCACCCCCGGGCGCGGACCGCGGTGGGACAAGACGATCTACGGCGACAAGGCCGGCCCCGCCCTGGCGGACCAGGTCGAGGGCCTGCACGAGGCCGCCCGGCTGCGGCCCGGACTGCTCGACCTCGACCGGGTCGGCATCCGCGGCTGGTCCTACGGCGGCTACCTCGCCGCCCTCGCCGCCCTGCGCCGCCCGGACGTCTTCCACGCCGCCTCCGCCGGGGCCGCCCCCACCGACTGGCGGCTCTACGACACCCACTGGCAGGAGCGCTTCCTCGGCCACCCCGACGAGCACCCGGGACACTACGACGACGGCTCCCTGATCGCCGTGGCCCCGGAGCTGCGCCGCCCGCTCCTGCTGATCCAGGGCCTCGCCGACGACAACGTCTTCCCCGCGCACACCCTGCGGCTCTCCCACGCCCTCCTCGCCGCCGGACGCCCGCACGAGGTCCTACCGCTACGCGCCACCGGCCACCGGCCGACCGACGAGGCCGTGGTGGAGCACCTGCTGCTGCATGAACTGGAGTTCTTGCGGCGGTCGTTGGGCGTGGGCTGAGCGGCGCCCCGCAGCGGGCACGGCGTGCCGCAAACCGGACGCGCGTTCCCTGCACACGTGCAACCGCGAGACGCTCGCCCTGGGGGGGGACGCCGTTGGCCAATGATTGACCAACAGCGTCCCGTTTGGAGCGAGCCCCAACTCCGCTGAGCATCGCTACCGTTGTCCCATGACGGATCTGCGCCGGGCACCGGTGGACGAGGTGCTGGTACGTGTCGAGACGGCCTTGGGCACGCAACTCGACAGGGCGACAGTGGTCCGCAAGCGCCGATCCGTGGGAGCCGGCACGGCGCGTGGCACGTGGGTACGCATCGAGCGGCGAGGGCTCGATCGAATCGGCGTCCAGGGCTGGGACGGCACCCCCTCCGCTGAGGCCCTGCGAGGGATTGCGAAGCCCGCGTGGCTGGCCGGCATCGCCTGGCGGGATGAGGTCGAGCCAGTGATGTGGCGGGCCGATGAAACCGAACTACTGCCATCCGCCCCAGCGGGGTCCGCAGTTGTGACCGAGGGTCCCGACCTGCCGCCCAGCTGGTGGCCGGAGCTGAACGCCTCTCTCGATGCGCTCGCGGGGCAGCGAACGAATCGGATCGCCACGCCGGACACGGAGACGATCACCCAGGAGCTGGTGACTCGGACGATTCGCCAGGTGTTCCCGGGCATCGACGCCACGGTGAGCGAGTGGTGTCCGGCGCATGCGGATCTGAACTGGGCGAACGTGACGGCGCCCGAGTTCTGCGTCTTCGACTGGGAAGACTGGGGTATGGCCCCGCGTGGCCTGGACGCTGCCACGCTGTGGGCCGCGTCGCTTGCCGTGCCTGCGCTGGCTGATCGTGTCCGTGTCGAGCGGAGCGGCGACTTCGCGAGCCGGGACGGCAAGCTGATGACCTTGTTCGTCGCGGCGAAGATCCTCGGACCGTACGCGCATCCCGAGGACCCTCGCCCTCAGGGCGCCCGCGTGTTGGCGGAGCAGGTGGTGAAGGAGCTTCAAGCGGACTGACGCTGAGCGGGCGCCCGCGAGGCCCTCGCCCGGGTGGGCGAGGGCCTTCGCGCGGTTCAGTGCTGGTCGTCGCGGTCGTCGGGGTGGGGCATCTTGAGGGTGGCGAGGACGCCGAGGGCGACGGTGGTGATGGCGAGGGCGAGGAGGGCGAGGAGGATCGCGCCGACGAAGAACTTCACCGGTGCCGCTCCTCGTCGTCATCGTCCAGGTCGCGGAGCAGGCGGAGGAGGTTGAGCAGAGTGCTGACCGGCGCGTTCCCGAAGTCGATCAGGATGCGTCCGTCGATGGTGGTCCCGCCCGTCGAGGCGGACCCCCAGAGGAGCCCGTGCGGCAGGCCGCGCCTGTGCAACTCCCCTAGGAGAGACATGATTTGGGGCTTGGTGTGGTCGCGCATCCGGGGGTCCTCCGACACGATGGGGTCGCGGGTCACGCGCGGGAGTCCAGCTCGTACCAGATGGTTTTGCCGCGCTTCTGCGGGTCGACGCCCCAGCGGTGGGTGAGGCCGTCCACGAGCTGGAGGCCCCGACCGGTCTCGGCGAGGTCGGCGGGCGTGCGCGGCTGCGGGAGGGCGTCGCTCTCGTCGGAGACGGTGACACGGAGGGTGTGGCCGAGGATGGAGAACCAGACGACGGGCGCGGGGGTGTCGCCGTGCCGCCAGGCGTTGACGATGAGCTCGCAGAGGGCGAGTTCGGCGTTGAAGACGGCGTCGACGTCCCAGCCGTTGCGGGTCATGGCGTCCCGCAGGGCCTGCTTGGAGAGGGTGAGCGAGGGGGTGTTACGGGTGCACACGGGAACCTCCGTGAGGCTGTGGTGTGGGAGAGGTGATGGCGGTCGTCGCCGTGAGCCAGGCCACGCGTGACTGCTCTTCGGCGCGCGGGCAGCAGGCGCCTACTGCCCTGGTCGCAGGCATTACTGACGATCCATCGGATCGAGCTGAGAACGACGATAGCGCATCGACTCTTTAATTAAATCCAGACGGGAGAAGGTTCCTCCCAACGGGGGACGGCGCACTCCCAAGCCCGGGTGGATCTGCCGACGACCGGCGCGGCACACTGGCCTCTGCGCCAGTAGAGAGGACGCCATGGCCCTTCGAATCCCCACCTTGCGTCAGCGACGCCTCGGCGCCGAACTACGAAGGATGAGAGAGCAAGCCGGCTTCGGCGGCAGCCACCTCGCCAGGCTGCTCGGGGTGACTGCCGCCCTGGTGAGTCAGATGGAGATCGGGAAGTCGGCCGTCAGCGTGGCGCGCCTGCACGAGATCGCGGAAGCCTGCATGTGCGCCAACGCGCCCTTGGTCGAAGCGCTCGCCGACATGGCCAGGGAGCGAGACCCGGCCTGGTGGGATGAGTATCGAGCGGCACTCGCAGCCGCCCCGATCGATGTGGCGGAGATCGAAGGTCGTGCGAAGAGGCTCAAGAGCTTCACTATCGGCATCATCCCGGGACTGCTACAGACGAACTCGTATGCGACTGCGGTGTTCGCGAGAGGGTTCACCCCTCTCCCCGATCGCGAGGTCGATCGCAGAGTGAACTTCCGCCTGCGGAGACAGCAGATCATCCGGTCCGGCGAAACGCCGTACACGGCGCTCGTCCACGAGGCGGCGTTGCGCATCCAGTACGGCGGGCCCGAGGTGCTCAGGGACCAGCTCGATTCACTCGTCAAAGACTCCGAGCTTTCGGGCGTCTCACTGCGAGTCGTGCCCTTTGCTACGGCTAACTTCCCCGGCCCCAGCGAGAATCTGCTCTACGCGGAGGGGCCAGTGCCCGAGCTGGACACGGTCCAGTCCGACTCGTCTCACGGCTCCCACATCTTCGACTCGCCCGCCCAGCTGGCGGGCTACCGCGCGATCCTGGAGCGCATCGAAGCCGTCTCGCTCCCGGAGAGCGAGTCACGAGATCACATTCGCTCGATCATGAAGGAACTGAACGACAGGTATGAATAGCTCCGAGTGGCAGAAATCCAGCTTCAGCGAAGCAGCCAACAACTGCGTCGAGGTACGTGCCCTTGACGGGGCCATCGAGCTCCGTGAATCCGACGACGGCGAGGTCATCGTCCGCACCACCCACCTCAAGTTCGCCGGCTTCCTCCAGGGCGCCAAGGCCGGCGAGTTCGACCACCTCACCACCAACCCCTGAAGGGAACGCACATCGCCCCCGTCGAGCCGGTGCTCGACGGGGGCGACATGAACCCGGCGTACAGGCCGACTCTGACGATGCCCCGGGGGTGGCGCTCTCAGGCCCCTTGAAGACGGCCACGGGCCGCTTCGATCTCGTTTCGGGCCGCAGTACCGAACACCGCTTGGTCCCGCAGAGCGGCGAACACGCGGACGAAGTACGAGATGTTCTCGGGCCTGGACGTCTGGAACGCCCCCGACCAGAACTCCTGCTTGAGCAAGCTCTCGTCGAACAGGTAGAAGCCCTCGCCAGGGTAGAGCGACCGTGGCCGACCTTGCGGGATGATCCCGATGGACACGTACGGGAGCCTGGACACCTCCAGGAGGTGGTCAAGCTGCCCGTTCATCACCTCAGCACCACCCGTATTGTTAGTTAGCGCTGAGGCTTCCAGGAGGAACGAGAATATCGGCGCCCCGGTGCCGAGGAACCGCTTCCGGACCACGCGGTTCTGTGCCGCTTCCTCCACGTCATCCAACGGCAGGCCGTGCAGCTTGGCATGGATGGTGAACTGCGCCTTGGCGTACTCGACCGTCTGTAGGAAACCGGGGACGAACAGCGACTCATACACCCGGAGCAGCTTGGTCTTCGCGTACAAGTCCATGGCTTGGAACTGGAGACGCTTCATCCCCGGTCGGTGCCACCGCTTGTAGTCGGTCCACATCAGCTCGATCTCACGACTCATCGCGATGAGTTCGGGAGCATGCCCCTCGACGGCACAGGCCGTTGCCCACCTTCGGATGTCTTCCTCGGTCGGGATCTGCGTCCCGTGCTCGATCTTCGACACCTTGGTCTTGTGCCAGCCACAGCACTGCGCGAGCTCGACACCCGAGAGATGGGCATCCCGACGGAGTTCTTTGAGCTGATTCCCGAAAGCGCGCCTTGCGGACTCGGATGGTTCCTGGTCGGACATGTCGTTACGGCTTGTACTCACCATTGAGGGCGCCGAGCGACCATGCTCGCTCGAATGCCTCGTTACAGAGCCGGATCACGTCCGGATCGGTCGAGAGCTGGATGTCGGTCTGTCGGTTGTCTCCCCCGATGAGGTTGAAGACCACCAGGTCATCCCGGATCAGGCAGTCGTTCCCCGGCAAGGGCAGCACCGATACGAGACGGCGGGGAAGCCACCGAAGACGTTCCGTGGGGTCGGCCAACTCGACCGCCATCCGCTGGTAGTCCGAGAGCGGTTCGGAGACGACCCGCACACGCCGGTAAGGGAAGCCGGCAGCGGCCTTCCCGGCCAGGAACGCGCGATGCCCACGCATCGTCTCCTCGACCGTCCCACGGTCGCCTGAGCGCCACGCCTCGAACAACGGGCGGCCCACCTCATAGGAGTCCCGCAGCTCAAACTTCCGCACCTCTTGGACGGGCTCACCGAACAGCAGCTCAATTCGGCATGCCGCCGAGATCAATTCCATAACGCTCCCTGACGTACTTCCGCACGAACACATCCATGGTCCGCCCGGACATCTCCCCGAACGTCTCGTCGTCGGCATGTGCGACGAGCTGATCCCGAACCTTCGGCCCGCGCTATTTGAGCTGCACGATCCATGAGTCACGGTCGGTCTCATAGAACGTCTCGCACTCGACGCCGCCCTGAGAGTTGGGGTCCGTGCAGAAGAACGTAGCGGTCAACTCGTCGCCTTCGCTGCCGTGTTGCCGCATGTTGCTCCCCCCGCGATCCGGCCGCATGTCATCTCCGACCTTCGCCCTACGACCACCCCAAGGTCAAACGTTCGACGGCACCGAAGCTCGCTCAGACAGCCTTCAGCAACTATGAGCAACTTCGTTGAGCGCCGCTGGTCGGTGTTCATACGGTCTACCCCGCACGCCCCCACGCGTCGGTGAAGGAGAGGGAACCAGGCATGTCCGCTGCCGTGAAGTCCACCGGTTCGCACCGGAGTAGGGAGCAGGCCAGTTCGCAGAAGATGGCCGCGCTCCTGAACGAGTACCGGATGGCGCAGTCGGAGTCCCGGCCGGTGCGGTACCCGCTGCCGCCGGGGTGCGAGTGCCCCCAGTGTCGTGCCGGGGGGCACCGGTGAATGATGCGGTCGCCCCTCCCGCGCCGACCGAGGCGGGCGAGTCCCCGGCGTCCGCCGCTGTGGAGCGGCTCAGGACCCTGCATGCCGAGCCCATGCGCCACCGACACCAGCACTGAGCCGGCCGCAGCCGGTTCATGAGCAGAGCGGAGGCACCACTTGAACACCATCGACCTTCTCAGGTCGCCGAACACCGTGCTGGCCAACGCCGTTGACGATGCCCTGGACGTGCTCCGTCCCCGCCTCCTGGAGGCCGGGACGGAGCGGATCGAGTTCACCGTGGGGACGCAGCTCAACGGGCGTCCGCACATCGGCACGCACCTGGTGCAGAGCCTGTCGTTCCTGGTCGCCGAGCGGGCCCGCGATGAGTTCGGGGTCGATACGGCCGTGGACTTCGTGGCTCTGGACAACGCCCCGGCGGAGACGATCACCGATGGCGGCCGGATGTACCAGCTCACCTACCACCACCAGCTCGGTGATCACGGCATCCGCGCCCTGGTCGCCGAGTACTACGCCCCTCTTCTGGACGCGATGACCAGCCGCACGGGCGTGGAGTACAGGGTCAGCAGCTACACCGAGCAGCAGGCGGGCCCGGAGTTCCGGGCCGAGTTCCTGCGGACGCTGGAGTTCCTGGATCAGATCCGGTTCTGGCTGGCTCCGGCCAGCGGTACGGCACACATCCGGCTGCCGTGTCCGGTGTGCGGGTGGGCCCAGAAGTACGCCGACCACACGCGGCTGCTGGAGTTGGACGACTCGGGGGCACTGTTCGAAGCGATGTGCCACGAGCACGGCCGCTACGAGGCGGACGTTACGCCGCTCGGCGGCGGGTACCTGGACCTCTCCACCCTGTACCGCAACGTGGTCAAGGAACGGTCCTACCGCCCCGACGACGGCACGTTGCACGTGATGGTGAAGGGCGGCGACTGGGCGTTCGGCTGCCAGCTGGTGGACGGCGCCCACGTCGCGATCGGGGCGCCGGCCGCTCCGGTGCCGCTGCGCGTCTTCACCCCTCAGATCCTCGGCAGCGACGGCGGGAAGCTCTCCAAGAGCCTCCTTCGCGCGGCTGCCGAAGCCGGAGACGCGACGGGAGGCAGCACCGCGGAATGGCTGCTCGACCCGGCCGCCTGGCCCGGCACGCAAGCGGACTACGTCGAAGCGCTCACGGGTGCCGGTGAGCTGATGCTCAGCAGCCCGAGGCACTTCTTCCGGTCCTACACCACGACCGCATTGGAAGCCCTGATGACCACCCGCCAGCCTGCCAGGAACCAATCCCAGGCGCATGGCCGTCCCCGCAACATCCAGATCTACAAGCAGTACTTCGACCTGATCGCCGACGGCTCCAAGACCGTCGAAGTCCGGGTCGCCTACGCCTCGATGAAGCGAATCAGGGTCGGGGACCTGCTCAACTTCACCTGTCGTGGCGAGGAGCGCCTGACCAAGGTGAAGCGCATCGGCACGTACAGGACCTTCAAGGAGATGTTCGGCACCGAGGACGTGAAGGCGGTCAACCCGCACGCGACCGAGGCCGAGCAGTTGCGGGCGATCCACGCGATCTTCCCGCCGGAGAAGGAAGCCCTCGGCGTGATCACGTTCGAGATCGAGCGAGTGAACCCCGATGAGTAGGCGAAGGCGGGTACTGGTGGTCTGCAAGGGGAACCACTGCCGTTCCCCGATCGCCGCCCTGATCATCGCGGAGCGGTCCGGGGGCGCGCTGGACGTGCGCTCGGCGGGCACCCGCAACTGGCACGTGGGCAAGCCCGCGCACCCGCTGATGATCGAGGCCGCTTCCGCCTTCGGCTACGACCTGACCGGCCACCGGGGCCAGCTCCTGGACGAGGGGCTGCTCGGCTGGGCTGACGACGTGATCGCGGTCGACGACGAAACGGCGCTCGCGGTCGAAGCCACCGCTGACTCCGACCAGCCGGTGAGGATCCTCGGCTCGGGCATCACCGACCCGTGGGGCGGCGGTCCCGAGGACTTCGCTGCTGCCGTCCTGGAGATCCAGGAAGCCACGGCCCTGTTCTACGCGGCCTAATCGCCATCCCGAGCAGCCCGGGCTGCCCGTCGCTCCCCCGTGGCACTAACGGTCAGTTCGAGCAGATGAGAGAACCCCGCCCGCCCGGCCTCCACCGGGGGGGGGGGTGGTGGGTGTGGGCGTGTGTGGGTGGG
>NZ_JBHWIJ010000176.1:9519-17878 GCF_042732255.1 Kitasatospora sp. NPDC059803
TCGCCACCCCGAGACGCCCGGGCGGCCCGTCGCCCCCCCGGGGAACTACCGGTCAGTTCGAGAAGATGAGAGAACCGCCCCGGCCGAGACGGCCGGGGCGGTTTGCTTTGTTCGAGCGACGTGATGCGTGACGGCTGGCCGAGGTGCGGCGATCGCGTGGCGATCTGGCTCCGCCGAACGACATCACCGCAGGTCATAGCCCATATGGCGACAGTTCCAGCCGCTCAGGCCTCCCGAACCCCCGCGCGCCAGACCGCGGCCGTCAGGGGGACACCCGGGCGGTAGGCCAGGTGCACATGCGACGGCGCTTCCAGCAGCAGCAGGTCGGCGCGGGCGCCGACCGTGACGGTGCCGACGTCGCTGCGCCGCAGCGCGTGGGCGCCGCCCAGAGTTGCCGCCCAGACCGCCTCGTCGGGGGTCATGCCCATCTCGCGCACCGCGACCGCGATGCAGAACGCCATCGAACTGGTGAAGCTGGAGCCCGGGTTGCAGTCGGTGGACAGCGCCACCACCGCGCCCGCGTCCAGCAGCCTGCGCCCGCTCGGGTAGTCGGCCCGCGTCGAGAACTCCGCCCCCGGCAGCAGCGTCGCGACCGTGCCCGAGCCGGCCAGCGCCGCCACGTCCTCGTCGGTCAGGTGGGTGCAGTGGTCCGCCGAGGCGGCGCCCAGCTCGACGGCGAGCTGCACGCCGGGCCCGTACGTGAGCTGGTTGGCGTGCACGCGCGGTGTGAGGCCCTTCTCGATCCCCGCCGTCAGAACGGCCCGCGCCTGGTCGCCGTCGAAGGCGCCCTGCTCGCAGAACACGTCCACCCAGCGGGCGTGCGGGGCGCAGGCGTCCAGCATCTCGCCGGTGACCAGGTCGACGTACCCGGCCGGGTCGTCGGCGTACTCGGGCGCGACCACGTGCGCGCCCAGGTAGGTGGTCTCCGGGGTGTGCCGCGCGGCGATCCGCAGCGCCCGCGCCTCGTCCTCGACCGTCAGCCCGTAGCCGGACTTGCACTCGATGGTGGTGGTGCCCTGCCGCAGCGCCTCCCGGACGAACCCGGCCAGGTTGGCCTCCAGTTCGGCGTCACTCGCCGCCCTGGTGGCCGCCACCGTCGTCCGGATGCCACCCGCCGAGTACGCCTGCCCGGACATCCGGGCGTTGAACTCGGCGGTCCGGTCGCCCGCGAACACCAGGTGGGCGTGCGAGTCGACGAAGCCGGGCAGCAGCGCCCGGCCCCCGGCCTCGAAACGCTCGTCCGCCGCCGGGGCCTGCGCCGCCGGGCCGACCCAGGCAACCGTTCCGCCGTCGATCACCACGGCCGCGTCGGTGAGCAGGCCGAGCGGCCCGGTGCCGTGCCCGGGGTCGTTGGTGACCAGGCTGCCGATGCCCGTGATCAAGGTGGTCCTGGTGCTCAAGACAACGCCTTCCGAAGGGAATTGAACAAAGAGGTCAGTGGTCCAGCACGCCGATCGAGTCCCGCAGCGCGCCCGGCACGTCCGCGACGAGCTGGTGCACGCCGTCCCGGACGATCTGCCGGCCGCCGACCACCACGTGCCGCACGTCGGCCGCCGAGGCCGCGAAGACGGCGGTCTCGGCGCCGAGGCGGGGCGGCGGGCCCGCGGTGCGCACCGAGTCCAGGGCGATCACGGTGAAGTCGGCGAGCGCGCCGGCCTCGACCCGCCCCGCCTCCGGCCAGCCGAGCGAGGCGTGCCCGTCCTCGGTGCCGGCCCGCAGCAGGAGGTTGGCCGTCCAGTGCCCGCGGGTGCGGGTGCGCAGCCGCTCGTTCAGCTCCAGGGCGCGGGCCTCCTCGAACGGGTCGATGACGGCGTGGCTGTCGCTGCCCAGGGTGACCGGGCAGCCCGCCGAGGCGAGCCGGCGGGCCGGGCCGATGCCGTCCGCGAGGTCCCGCTCGGTGGTGGGGCACATGCAGATGGTGGTGGAGGTGTCGGTGAGGAGCCGGACGTCCTCGTCGGTGAGGTGGGTGGCGTGCACGGCCGAGGTGCGCGGGCCGAGCACGCCGTGGTCGGCGAGCAGCCGGGTCGGGGTGACGCCGTGCGCGGCGAGGCAGGCGTCGTTCTCGGCGGTCTGCTCGGACAGGTGGACGTGCAGCGGCGCCTCGCGCACCGCCGCCCACTGCGCGACGGTGCCCAACTGCTCGGCCGGGACGGCCCGCACCGAGTGGACGGCGGCGCCGATCCGGGCGTGCTCGCGGGGCTTGAGCGCCTCCGCCCGCACCGCCCAGGCCTCGGCGTCGCCGTCGCTGAACCGCTGCTGCGGCCTGGTCGGCTCGGCGCCGAAGCCGGCGGACAGGTAGCAGGTGTCGAGCAGGGTGATCCGGATGCCGGCCCGGGCGGCGGCCTCGATCAGCGCCTCGCCCATCGCGTTGGGGTCGTCGTAGCGGGCGCCGCCGGGGGCGTGGTGCAGGTAGTGGAACTCGCCGACGGCGGTGACCCCGGCCAACGCCATCTCGGCGTAGACGGCGGTGGCGAGCGCCAGGTAGCGGTCCGGGTCGAGCGCCCCGGCGAACCGGTACATGGTGTCGCGCCAGGTCCAGAAGGTGCCGGAGCCGACCTGGACGTGGCCGCGCAGCGCCCGGTGGAAGGCGTGCGAGTGGGCGTTCGCCTGGCCGGGCAGCAGCAGCCCGTCGAGGCGGACGGCCCCGGGCGGGCAGGGCCCGCTGTCCGGGGTCACCGCGGTGATCCGGCCGCCGGGGCCGGCGGTGATCAGCACGTTCCGCTCGACCACCGGCCCGTTGGGGTGCGGCAGCCAGGCGTACTGCGCCCAGTACGCCACCGGCTCGGGCCCCGAGGTCAATGGGCTCAGCGACACGCCAGGTCCTCCAGTACGTCGGCGAGGGCGGCGACCCCGGCCAGGCAGTCGGCCTCCTCGGCGTGCTCGGCCGGGGAGTGCGACACCCCGCTGGGGTTGCGCACGAACAGCATGGCGGTCGGGACGGCCGACGCCAGGATCCCGGCGTCGTGTCCGGCACCGGTAGGCAGCACCGGGGCGTCCAGCAGCTTGGCGAGCCGGTCGCGCAGCGGGCCGTCGAAGTCCACCACCGGGGTGTAGGACTCGCGGGTCAGCTCGACCCGGACGCCGTCGCGCCCGCCGCGCTCGGCGGCGGCCTGCTCGATCTCCTCGACCAGCGCGGTGAGCGTCGCCTCGTCGGCGGCCCGGGAGTCCAGCCAGCCGCGCACCAGCGAGGCGATCGCGTTGGTGCCGTTGGGCTCGACCGCGACCTTGCCGAAGGTGGCCAGCGCGCCCGCCTGCCGGGCCTTCTTGCGGGCCGCGAGCACGGTGTTGGCGTACGTCAGCATCGGGTCGCGGCGGTCCTCGATCCGGGTGGTGCCGGCGTGGTTGGCCTCGCCGTGGAAGTCGAACCGCCAGCGGCCGTGCGGCCAGATCGCGCTGGCCACGCCGACCGGCCGGTCCTCGGCGAGGAGGCGGCCCTGCTCGACGTGCAGTTCGACGAAGGCGCCGATCCGGGCCAGCCGGTCGTCGTCCGCGCCGATCGCGCCCGGGTCGTAGCCGGCCCGCTCCATCGCGTCGGGCAGCCGGACGCCGTCGGCGTCGCGCAGCTCGTACGCGGCCTCGCGGGAGAGCACGCCGGCGGACAGCCGGGAGCCGATGCAGGCCACGCCGAACCGGGCGCCCTCCTCGTCGCCGAAGTTGGTGATCGCCAGCGGTCGGGTGAACTCGGCCCCGCGGCCGCGGAGTTCGTCCAGGGCCGCGAAGGAGGAGACCACGCCGAGCGGGCCGTCGAAGGCGCCGCCGTCCGGGACGGAGTCCAGGTGCGAGCCGGTGACGACCGCCCCGCCCGCGTTCGGATCGCCCAGCCAGGCCCACTGGTTGCCGTTGCGGTCCAGCTCGTAGGCGAGGCCGCGGTCACGGGCCTGCTGCTCGAACCAGGCCCGGCACTCGGCGTCGGCGGAGTTCCAGGCGAAGCGGCGGTAGCCGCCGGAGGCGGCGGAGCGGCCCACGGGGAGCAGCTCCGCCCACATCTCTTCGAACGAGGACGTCACAGCTCACCCATCGGGACGCGCACCCCGCGCTCGGCGGCGACCTCGGTGGCCCGGTCGTAGCCGGCGTCCACGTGCCGGATCACGCCCATGCCCGGGTCGTTGGTGAGCACCCGGCGGATCTTCTCGCCGGCCAGCGCGGTGCCGTCGGCGACGGTGACCTGGCCGGCGTGGATCGAGCGGCCGATGCCGACGCCGCCGCCGTGGTGGATGGAGACCCAGGACGCGCCGGAGGCCACGTTGACCATGGCGTTGAGCAGCGGCCAGTCGGCGATCGCGTCCGAGCCGTCCAGCATCGCCTCCGTCTCCCGGTACGGGGAGGCGACCGAGCCGCAGTCGAGGTGGTCGCGGCCGATCACGATCGGCGCGGACAGCTCGCCGGAGGCGACCATGTCGTTGAAGCGCTCGCCGGCCTTGTCGCGCTCGCCGTAGCCGAGCCAGCAGATCCGTGCGGGCAGGCCCTGGAAGTGCACCTTCTCCTGGGCCATCTTGATCCAGCGGTGCAGCGACTCGTTCTCCGGGAAGAGGTCGAGGACGGCCTTGTCGGTCTTGTGGATGTCCTGCGGGTCGCCGGACAGCGCCGCCCAGCGGAACGGGCCCTTGCCCTCGCAGAACAGCGGCCGGATGTACGCGGGGACGAACCCGGGGAAGGCGAACGCGCGGTCGTATCCGGCCAGTTGGGCCTCGCCGCGGATCGAGTTGCCGTAGTCGAAGACCTCGGCGCCCGCGTCCTGGAAGCCGACCATCGCCTCGACGTGCCGGGCCATCGACTCGCGGGCCCGCTGGGTGAACTCGGCGGGCTTGGCCGCCGCGTAGTCCGCCATGTCGTCGAAGGCGACGCCCACCGGCAGGTAGGCGAGCGGGTCGTGGGCGCTGGTCTGGTCGGTGACGATGTCGATCGGCGCGTCCATCGCGAGCAGTTGCGGGACCAGCTCGGCGGCGTTGCCCAGCACGCCGATGGACAGCGGCTGCCGCTTGTCGCGGGCGGCGGTGGCCAGCTCCAGCGCGTGCCCGAGGTCCTTGGCCTCGACGTCCAGGTAGCGGTGCTCGATCCGGCGGGCGATCCGCGACGGGTCGCAGTCGATGCAGATCGCCACGCCGCCGTTCATGGTGACGGCCAACGGCTGGGCGCCGCCCATCCCGCCGAGGCCGGCGGTGAGGGTGATGGTGCCTTCCAGCGTGCCGTTGAACCGCTTGTTGGCGACGGCCGAGAAGGTCTCGTAGGTGCCCTGCAGGATGCCCTGGGTGCCGATGTAGATCCACGAGCCGGCGGTCATCTGCCCGTACATGGTGAGCCCGAGGCTCTCCAGCCGGCGGAACTCCTCCCAGTTGGCCCAGTCGCCGACCAGGTTGGAGTTGGCGATCAGCACCCGCGGCGCCCACTCGTGGGTCTGCATGACGCCGACCGGCCGCCCGGACTGGACCAGCATGGTCTCGTCCTGCTTCAGCCCCTCCAGCGTCCGCACCATGGCGTCGAACGAGCGCCAGTCCCGCGCCGCCTTGCCCGTCCCGCCGTACACCACCAGCTTCGACGGGTGCTCGGCGACCTCCGGGTCGAGGTTGTTCATCAGCATCCGCAGGGCCGCCTCCTGCTGCCACCCCTGCGTCGTCAGCCCCGTCCCCCGCGCCGCCCTGACCTCACGCGGCCCACTCGCCTGCTGCACCATGTCCTGGCCTCCCTGCGGATGGATTCATTCAGATTCAGCTCGGCTGAATATATCCAAACAATCAACTCCCGACCAGACCCCGAACCCATCCGATCAGCCCCGCCGCCGACCGACCCGGCGCGCTAGCCTGAACCCGGCGAACACCAGCCACTCGGCCCAGCGACGAGAACGGAGAACACGATGACTGCGATCACCGTGCGGCCCGGCAAACTGCGGGATGTGGCGGAGGAGATCGAGCGGAGCACCGGCCTCCGCGTCCAGATCATCGGAGGAACCCTGGTGATGTCCCCCACTCCTCGCGGCAAGCACGCGGGGACGGTCAAGCGCCTGTCCCGCCAACTCGACGGCAGCCTCCCGGCCGGTCTCGGCGCCTACGAGGTCTCCTCGATCAACATGCCCGACGACGCCGAGGACTACGCGACACCCGACCTGGTCGTCCTGCCGTCCGACTGGGAGGACGACGACGACTGGCTGGCCGACCCGCACGACGTCGAGCTCGCCGTGGAGGTCATCTCCACCTCCGAGCGGGTCAGCCACATCGCGACCAAAACCAGCTGGTACGCGGTCGCGGGCGTGCCGGTCCTCCTCGCGGTCGACCCCCGCAAGGGCGTCTGGACGCTCCGCACCCACCCCCGCGACGGCGAGTACCAGGGCGTGCTGCACGGCAAGTACGGCGAGCCCGTCCCGCTGCCCGCGCCGCTGCCCGCCGAGCTGGACACCTCCGCACTGCCGCTGTACGCACCCCGCGCCTGAGTCAGGCCGCGGCGTCGCCGTCCCAGTCGATGCCGATCTCGGCGAGCCAGCGGCGGTCGGCGGCGTCGGGGGTGGGCGGGGTCGGCGGGCGGGGGATGTTCTGGACCGGGCCGAGGCCGTACTTCTCGGCGGCCGCGGCGGCGGCGCGGGCGTCGGGTTCGATGACGCCGACGTGCACGGCGGACTCGTCTCCCGGGTCGAGGACGGTCAGTTCGGGATCGGGCAGGCGCCGCAGGGTGACGCGGCGTCCGCAGGTGGGGCAGGACCATTCGTCGACACCCGAGGCCAGGCGGGCGACGAACTTCATCTCGTGGATCACGCGCATGGGCGGCACCCCCTGCTGTAGGGGATGCCCGGGTTCGTGACGGCTACTCCCCGCCGTGTCTACTCCAAAAACAGGCCACGTGCCGCGGCGGACTGCTCGATGGCCTCCAACCGGGCCTCCGCGCCCGGGAGTTCGTCACACATGCGCTGCAACAGCACCCGGCCGAGCATCATCGGCGCGCACGCGGTGTCGAAGACCAGCCCGGTACCGACGGCGGCCGGCAGCATCAGGTCGGAGAGCTTGGCGACCGGCGCGAAGGCGCTGTCGGCGACGGTCAGCACCGTCAGCCCGCACTCGCGGGCCACCGTCAGCGCGTCCATCAGCTCCCGCGGGTAGCGCGGCAGCGCGAAGCAGAGCAGCGCGGTGGCCCCGGCCGCGGCGGCCTGTTCCAGCCGGTCGGCGAGCATGCTGCCGCCCTCGTCGAGGAGGCGGATGTCCGGGTGCACCTTGGCGGCGAAGTAGGCGAAGCCGCGCGCCTGCGCGGAGGCGGCCCGCAGGCCGAGCACCGGCAGTGGGCGGGAGGCGGCGAGCAGCCGGGCGGCGCGGGTGATCGGCTCGGGGTCGGCGAGGAGTTCGGCGAGGTGGCGCAGGTGGGCGATCTCGGCGAGCACGGCCTGCTGGTGCTCGTTGCGCACCGCGTCGTCGGGGGTCTCGGGTGCGGCCGGCTCGCCCGCGCCGAGTTCGCGCAGCTGCTTGCGCAGCGCCGGGTAGCCGTCGTAGCCGAGGGCGACCGCGAAGCGGGTGACGGACGGTTGGCTGACGCCGGCGAGTTCGGCGACCTCGACGCTGGAGAGGAACGGCGCCTCGGTGGCGTGCCGGACCAGCGAGTGCGCGATCCGCCGCTGGGTCGGGGTCAGTCGGTGGCCTTCGAACAGCTGGAGCAGCCGGGCGGAGGGGCCGACCGTGCCGGCCTCGTCGGTGGCGGTCATCAGCGGTACCTCCGGATGCGAGCGATTCGGACGACGACTGTGCAGCAGTGCGTCGCGCCTGGCAAAGACGTCTCGTACGGCGGGACGCCGGGCGAGACGGCCCGAGCGGGTGGGGGCTCGGGGTAACCCTGAATTCTCCCTGAACCCGCCCGGATTCCCCCACCGACGGATGGACCGCGCCCCTGACACGGGCCCAGGCTGTTCCCATGGACACTCGCCAGGACGACCTGCGGCGCGACCTCGACGCCGCCCTGCACGCTCGCAAGGAACTCGGCAAGGAGTACGAGCCGGAGCTGGTCGACTCGTTCCTGAGCCGCCTGGACGCCCGCCTGGACGCCCGGGTCGAGCGCCGGGTGGCCGAGCGGATGGACGACTACGAGCCCGCGCACCGGCGCCGACCGCACCGCCCGGGGCCGGGGCCGGGGCTCGGCCGGCCCGGCAACCGGTTGGCGGTGATCTCGCTGGCCCTCGGCATCCCGCTCACCGCGATCGCGGCCAGCCCGCAGGGCGGCGGTTTCTTCGGCCTGCTGGTCAGTTGGGCGGGCATCGTCGGGGTCAACTTCGCCGCCGCGTTCGGCAACCGCCCGGGGCCGGTCGCTCCGGCGGCGCGGGACCCCGCCCGCGGGGAGTGTTCCCCCCCGCCCGCGCGCGCGCCGCCCCCCCCCGCCCCCGCGCGCGCCC
>NZ_JBHWIJ010000177.1:0-17794 GCF_042732255.1 Kitasatospora sp. NPDC059803
CCCTTCGGCGGTTACGGCGTGAAGACGTGAGCGCGCCGAGGTCAGCGCGAGCGGCGCGACAGCCGCTCGACGTCCATCAGCACCACCGCGCGCGCCTCCAGCTTCAGCCAGCCGCGGCCGGCGAAGTCGGCGAGCGCCTTGTTGACCGTCTCGCGGGAGGCGCCGACCAGCTGGGCCAGCTCCTCCTGGGTGAGGTCGTGGGCGACGTGGATGCCCTCCTCGGACTGCACGCCGAACCGGCGGGAGAGGTCCAGCAGGGCCTTGGCGACGCGGCCGGGCACGTCGGAGAAGACCAGGTCGGACATCACGTCGTTGGTCCGGCGCAGGCGGCGGGCGATGGCCCGCAGCAGCGCGATGGAGACCTCGGGGCGGGCGTGCAGCCAGGGCTGCAGGTCGCCGTGGCCCAGGCCGAGCAGCTTGACCTCGGTCAGCGCGCTGGCGGTCGCGGTGCGCGGGCCCGGGTCGAACAGCGACAGCTCGCCGATCATCTCGCTGGGGCCGAGGACGGCGAGCATGTTCTCGCGTCCGTCCGGCGAGGCGCGGTGCAGCTTGACCTTGCCCTCGGCGACGACGTACAGCCGGTCGCCCGGGTCGCCCTCGTGGAACAGCGACTCACCACGGGCGAGGGTCACCTCGGTCATGGAAGCGCGCAGCTCGCCGGCCTGTTCGTCGTCGAGTGCCGCGAAGAGTGCGGCGCGCCGCAGAACGTCGTCCACGTGCTTCCTCCTTCTCGGCCGTTCGGCGGGTGGGCCGTCCGGCGCAAGTTCCGTACCGTGCTCTGCATCACCAAGCATGGCGCATGTCGCTCCGATCATATGAGGAGGGGGTGTGCCGAGGTGTGCCGTGCGGGGCCATTCGTACCGGCGGGTCACCGGGTGGGGCGTCGCGGGGGCGGCGCCTGGTCGAACGCCTGCTCGTGCGGTTCGAACAACGAATCGCCCACCGCCGTACGGGCGTAGAGGACGCTGTGGCCGGCCCGGTGGGCGCTGGTCGGACCCGCCGCGCGCAGGGCGGTCAGGTGCTGCGATACGCCGGCGGCGGACAAACCGGTGCGGCGGGTCGGCCAGGGCCGAGGCCTCGCCGGGGCGGGCGCTCGGCCCGTTCAGCCGGACCGGGCCGGGTTCAGCCGGTGAAGCCCAGCTCGCCGAGGGTCTTCTCGATCCGGGTGCGGTGCGCCGCCTCCCAGTCGTCCAGCGTCTCGGCGGCCTCCTTGGCCAGCTTGGCGCGGGCCGCCGCCAGGGCCTCGGCGCGCCGGGCGGCGGGCACCACCACGACCCCCTCCTCGTCGGCCACCACGATGTCACCGGCCGCCACCGGCACGCCGCCGCAGCGCACCCGGGCGCCGTGCGTGCCGAGCTCCCGCTTGGCCCCCGGGATCGGGATCACGCCGCGGGCGAAGACCGGGAAGCCCAGCTCCCGCACCTCGCCCAGATCCCGGATCAGGCCGTCGGCGACGAACGCCGCGACGCCCCGGCGCTGCGCGACGGCGCACACGTTGCCGCCGGCCAGCGCGTAGTCCAGGTCGCCTGACTCGACGACGATCACGGCGCCCGGCTCGGCCCGGTAGATCGCCGCGTGCAGCATCAGGTTGTCGCCGGGCGGGCACTGCACGGTGAACGCCGGGCCGGCCACCCGCGGCGCCCCCGCCCACAGCGGACGGATGCCGATGTCCATGACCTGGGCGCGCCCGAGCACGTCGGCCAGGGTGGTGGTGGGGATGTCCTTGAAGTCCTGGTCCATGCGTCCTCGTTCTTCGGTGGGCAGGCGGCGGCTGACCCGGGGCCGGCCGCCGCCGGTCACGCTAACCCGCGACGGTTCGGGCGAGGAAGGTCCTTCGGCCGGAGAACTCCACGGCTCGGGCGGGAGGGTCGGGCGGGGGTTCAGACGCGGAAGGCCGCGACGTAGCGGCGGGGGTCGCGGCGGAGGTCGGTGTCCCAGCGGGCCGTGGTCTGTTCGGCGAAGGTCTGCCCGGTGCGCAGCACTTCGTCGAGCGGGTCGAGGTAGTCGAGCACCTTCGGCTGTTCCAGGCCGGCGCGGACCCGGGCCCGCAGGCCTGCCCGGGCGAGCCGGACGAGTTCCGCCGCGAGTTCGCGGACCCGGTCGCCGCCGAGCATGGTGTCCAGGCCGTCGGCGGGGAGCCTGGCCTTCGCCGCGCGGTGCTCCGCCACGCCGTGGTGGCGCAGCAGTTCCCAGGCCGCCGTCCGCGAGGGCGGGTGGTAGGCGAGCCCCGCCCACAGCGCCGGTACGGCCGGGATGTGCCGGTACGGCGGGCCGTCCCCGGCCCGCAGTTCCAGGGTCCGGCGGACCCTGACGTCCGTCCAGATCTGCGACATGTGGGAGACCCAGTGGTCGAAGGTCGGCATGGTGCCGTCGTCGAAGCCCTGCCGCAGGATCTCGGCGAACGGCCGGTCGGGGGCGGGCCGGTACCGTCCGTCCGGGCCGCGGTAGTAGATCATCGGGATCCCCAGCGCCCAGTCGATGACGTCGTCGGCGTTCACGTCGGGCCGCAGCGCGGGCGGCAGGACGCCGCAGCGGCGCGGGTCCATCCGCAGCCAGTTCTGCGACCTGTGCGAGAGCAGCCCGTTCGACCGGCCGCCCTGCAGCGGCGAGTTGACGAGCAGTGCGGCGACCACCGGGGACGCGGCGGTCAGCATCCGCAGCTTCTGGGTGAAGTCCTCGTCGGACAGGTAGTCCAGGTGCACCTGGGTGGACAGCGACATCGACATGATCTTCGGGGCCCCGCTGCCGGCCTCGCCGATCCGGTCGAAGAAGTCGCGCATGACGGCACCGCGGAGCATCGGCACCCAGGAGACGGTGTCGAGCCGGTCGAAGGGGAGGTTGCCGCCGGGCAGGAGGGCCAGACCGAAGCGCCCGACGAGTTCCGCGAGGCGTTCCATCGTGGCCCGCATGTCGTCCACGGCCGTGGCCAGGTCGGCGGCCGGGACGGAGGAGTACTCGACCTGGCCGCCGTGTTCGAGCGTGATCTGGGCGGTGTCCGCCAGGTCCACGCCGGTCAGCCGGCCGTTGTCGCGCCGGTCCGTGCCGCCCCATTCGGCGAGGACGGCCTCCAGGACGGCCCGGACGCCGTTCTTCCCCTCGTAGGGGGCGGCCCGCCCGGTCTCCGGGTCGACGATGCCGTTCTCGATCTCCAGCCCGATCCGCTCGGTCGCGGCCGCGGCCGGGGCGAGCAGCGGTCCGAGGTCGTCGCGGTGCAGCGTCGCTCCCGTCGCCGGGCCGCCGCTCTGCTCGCCGGTTCGGCGCCGGGGCGCCGGTGCCGCGCTCACCCGGCCCGCAGCCGCGCGGTGTCGTCGGCGTGCTGCCCCCGGTCGATCACCTGGCCCACTACGGCCAGGGCCGACTGGGCGGCGCCCTGCATCCAGGCGTGCGCTCCGGACAGGTGCTCTCCGGCGAAGAAGATCCTCGGGTCGTCGGTCGGGTGCGGGGCGCCGAGCCCGGTCAGGTACCGGGTGTGCTCGCCGGGCGCGAGGTGGGCGAAGGCGCCGCCGCCCATGCCGACCTGGTCGTCCCAGTTCCAGTGCACGATGTCGTCCGCGTCGCGGAGGATGCCGGGGTGCAGCCGTTCCAGGCACTTCAGGACCAGCAGGTCGCGGTCGGCCGGCGGCAGGGTGGTGAAGCGGCGGGCGTTGGCCCCCCACAGGTAGGCGCCGACGAGCACCGCGGGCTCGTGGGAGCGCTGCGGGTCCCGGGCGGCCCAGCGCCGCCTGCCGACGGTGCTCCCGTTGGTCCGGCCGTCGACGGGCCGGGCGTTGTCCGACGGGTACCAGCACTGCTGGATCGGCATGTCGGTGAAGCTGCCGCCGCCGAAGATCCGGTCGTCCAGTTCCCAGCCGCGCCGCTTGGTGTGCACGAGCGTCTTCGTGCTGCTGGCGTAGCTGATGCCGCGGATCGCGTGGCGCTGGTGGTGGGGCAGGCCGGGTCGGAAGCTGATCTGGTCGAGGGCGGGGACGGGGACGCAGCAGACGACGAAGTCGACGTCCTCGGTGATCGTGCCGCCGAGGCGCCGCCCGTGCACCCGGACGCCCTGGCGGGTCAGCGAGAGTTCGTCGATCTGGGTGGACAGCTGGAGGGTCCTCGGCCGCAGCCGGCGTACGAACGCGTGCACCAGGCGGTCGGTGCCGTCGACCAGTTCGACCTGGCCCGCGTGGAACAGGCCGAAGTAGTCGACGAGGACCTCCAGCAGGGAGGACTGCTCGTAGTGGACCAGGCCGCTGGCGTGGCCGAGGAGGTCCCAGGCGTCCTGCGACAGGTGCTCGTGGACGTACTGCCACAGCGACACCGAGACGAGCCGGTCGAGCGCCGGGTCGTCCCAGTGGCCGTCCAGCACTCGCCGGCGCTGGTCGGGGGTGAGCGTCTCCCAGGCGGCCGTCAGCAGTCGGTCCAGGATCCGCCGCGGGTCCTGTTTCTCGGCGGCGCGCAGCGCGAACGCCGGGTGCAGCGCGTGCACCTCCTGGACGCGGGCGCGGTGGCCGCGCAGGTGGTAGTAGGCGTCCGGGTTGAAGTTGACGAACGGCCTGGTCCGCAGGCCGAACTGGGACACGTAGTGGAGGACGCAGTGGTGGTTCCCGGGGATGCGCATGGCGCCCAGGTCGGCGTGCGTGCCGTCCCAGAAGCGGTGCGTGCGCACCCGTCCGCCGGGTTGGTTCGACCGCTCGTACAGGACGATGCCGAAACCCCGGCGCTGGAGCTCGTAGGCGGCGACGAGGCCCGCCACCCCGGCCCCGATCACCGCGACCCGCCCGGTGGCGCCGGTCACCGGGCGCAGCAGGCTGCTGGGAAAGGCGAAGCTCTCGTCGAACATGGGCACCTCGCGTCGTCGTAGCCCTCAGACTGGGGCAGCCCGTCGTCGCGAGCCACCAGACGGCGCCCATCCGAACGTCGGTCCGCGGCTGCCGCGGGCTCCGGTGATCCGCTGCCCGCCGTGGGCCGTTCGGCGTAGCCTTCGTGCATGGCAGAGAGCAAGGTCCGGGCGGCGGCGGCACCGAAGGCGAAGGCCGTGCCGGGGGTGAAGCCGGGGAAGCCGGAGTCGCACCTGGCGATGGTGCGGCGGGCGCGGCGGATCAACCGCGAGTTGACGGAGCTGTACCCGTACGCGCATCCGGAGCTGGACTTCGAGAACCCGTTCCAGCTGCTGGTGGCGACCGTGCTGTCGGCGCAGACGACGGACCTGCGGGTGAACCAGACGACGCCGGCGCTGTTCGCGAAGTACCCGACGCCGGAGGACATGGCGGCGGCGAACCCGGAGGAGCTGGAGGAGGTCATCCGCCCGACCGGGTTCTTCCGGAACAAGGCGAAGTCGCTGATCGGCCTCTCGATCGCCCTGCGCGACGACTTCGGCGGCGAGGTCCCGGGCCGCCTGGACGACCTGGTGACGCTGCCGGGCGTGGGCCGCAAGACCGCCAACGTGGTCCTCGGCAACGCCTTCGGGGTGCCCGGGATCACCGTGGACACGCATTTCGGGCGGCTGGCCCGGCGGTTCGGCTGGACCGCCGAGGAGGACCCGGTGAAGGTCGAGGCGGCCGTCGCCGAGATCTTCCCGAAGTCGGAGTGGACGATGCTGTCGCACCGGGTGGTCTTCCACGGCCGCCGGATCTGCCACTCCCGCAAGCCCGCCTGCGGCGCCTGCCCGGTCGCGCCGCTCTGCCCGTCGTACGGGGAGGGCGAGACCGACCCGGAGAAGGCGCGCAAGCTGCTCAAGTACGAGCTGGGCGGGCAGCCCGGGCAGCGGCTGAGGCCGCCGGGGGACTTCCCCGGGGAGGCCGCCGCCCGGGCCGACGCCGCCGGGCACCAGGGGCGGATCGCGGACCTGGCGGTGGGCGAGTGACCCGCGAGGCACGGCGGGCGCCGGAGCCGTCGGCGGTGCGGGTGGTCGAGGGGGACGGCCTGCCGGCCTGGCTGGAGCCGGTGCGGGAGGCGGCCGAGCGGGTGCTGCCGGAGCAGCTGAGCCGCTTCCTGCCGCCGGTGGAGGGCGGCCGGGCGGCGGCGGTGCTGATGCTGTTCGGCGAGGGCCTGGACGGGCCGGACCTGCTGCTGATCGAGCGGGCCCGCTCGCTGCGCTCGCACGCCGGGCAGCCGTCCTTCCCGGGCGGCGCGCTGGATCCGGAGGACGGTGACCCGGACGGCCCGGGCCCGGTCGCGGCGGCGCTGCGCGAGGCCTGGGAGGAGACCGGGCTGGACCCGGCCGGGGTGCAGGTGTTCGCGGTGCTGCCGGCGCTGTACATCCCGGTCAGCCGGTTCGTGGTGACCCCGGTGCTGGGCTGGTGGCGCGAGGAGTCGCCGGTGCGGCCGGTGGACCAGGGGGAGACCGGCGCGGTGTTCCGGGTGTCGGTCGCCGATCTGGCCGACCCGGCGAACCGGGTGCGGCTGCGCCACCCGTCCGGGCACGTGGGGCCGGCCTTCGCGGTGGCCGGGCGGCTGGTCTGGGGGTTCACGGCCGGGGTGATCGACCGGGTGCTGCACCACGGCGGGCTGGAGCTGCCCTGGGACCCGTCCCGGATCGTCGACCTCTCGGACGAGGCGCTGGCCCTGGTGCAGGGCGATCTCGACCACTCCCGGGCGCTGCCGGGCGGCGACGCCGGTCCCACGTGAGGGGCCGTCTGCGCGGCCGGGCCGCGGGCCGTGGGAGGGTGTCCGGGTGAACGTCCTGGATGTGCTGCTGATCGCCGCTGCCGTGGCATTCGCCGTGTCGGGCTACCGGCAGGGCTTCGTGGTGGGTGTCCTGTCCCTGGTCGGCTTCCTGGGCGGCGGCCTGCTGGCCGTCCAGCTGCTGCCGCTGCTGCTCGACCACCTCAGCCCGGGCACCACGGCCTCGGTGGTGGCCGTGGTGGTGGTGATCGTGTGCGCCGCGATCGGCCAGGCGGTGACCGCGCACTTCGGCTGGAAGCTCCGGGGCCACATCGGCCGCCGTCCGGCGCGGGTGCTGGACGCGACCGGCGGCGCGGCCGTGAACGTGGTCTCGATGCTGCTGGTGGCCTGGCTGATCGGCTCGGCGCTGGCCGGGGCGTCGCTGCCGACGGTGTCCAAGCAGGTCCGCTCCTCGGCGATCCTCGGCGGCGTGCAGAACGCGCTGCCCGACGACGCGCCGAACTGGTTCTCGGACTTCTCCAAGGTGCTGGCCCGCAACGGCTTCCCGCAGGTCTTCAACCCCTTCGAGCACGAGCCGATCACCCAGGTCGACACCCCCGACCCGGCGCTGGCCGGCAGCCCGGCGGTGGCGCGGGCCAAGCAGAGCCTGGTCAAGGTGGTCGGCACCGCCACCTCCTGCAGCAAGACCCTGGAGGGCAGCGGTTTCGTCTTCGCCCCGCACCGGGTGATGACCAACGCCCACGTGGTCGGCGGGGTCGACGAGCCGACCGTGCAGATCGGCGGGGTCGGTCAGCTGTACGACGCGACGGTGGTCCGCTACGACTGGCAGCGCGACATCGCCGTCCTGGACGTCCCCAAGCTGAACGCGCCCCCGCTGGCGTTCGCGGGCGAGGCGAAGACCAACGACAGCGCGATCGTGGCGGGTTTCCCGGAGAACGGCGCCTTCAACGTCCAGCCGGCCCGTATCCGCGGCCGGATCCAGGCCAACGGCCCGGACATCTACCACCGCGGCCAGGTGGTCCGCGACGTCTACTCGGTCCGCTCGCTGGTCCGCCAGGGCAACAGCGGCGGCCCGCTGCTCACCCCGGACGGCCAGGTCTACGGCGTGGTGTTCGCCAAGTCGCTGGACAGCGCCGACACCGGGTACGTGCTGACCGCGGCCGAGGTGCGGGAGGACGCGGAGAGGGGCAGCACCGCGAGCACCCCGGTGGACACCCAGGGCTGCGCGCTCTGACCGGGCCGCGGGGCGGTCCGACGCGCCGGGTCCGACGATCCGATATCCGTCACACCGTCAGTCCGCCCTGGTAGCCTCTGCCGCGCTCACCCGTTCGGCTCAACCGGGCGCCGTCCCGGAGTGAGTCTTACGGGAGGTCGTGGTAGTCCGATGATGGGTCACTCGCACGCGGTCAGTGGGGCGATGCTGTACGCCGCCTCCGCGCCGTTCCTGCCCCCGCTGCTGCTGCACACCACGCTGCAGCCGGCGGACATACTGATGGGCACGGTGCTGTGCGCGGGGGCGGCCCTGCTGCCGGACCTCGACCACCACGACGGCTCGATCGCCAACTTCCTGGGGCCGATCTCCAAGGCGCTCTGCCGCTTCGTGGCCTGGGCCTCCGGCGGGCACCGGCACGCCACCCACTCGCTGCTGTTCGTCGCGCTGATGGGCGCCGGCACCTGGGCGGGCGTCACCTACCTGGGCCGCAACTTCACCCTGGTGCTGACGTTCTTCCTGATCGCGCTCGCGATCCGGGCGCTGCGGCTCTGCCCGCCGGGGGACGGCCCGGAGAGCTGGATCACCGTCATCGGGCTGTCCGCGCTCGGCACCTTCGGGATGAACACCTGGATGCCGAACTCGCCGGGCTGGCTGCCGTACGCGGTGGCGCTGGGCACCCTGGCGCACCTGCTGGGCGACTGCCTGACCAAGAAGGGCGCGCCGCTGCTCTGGCCGCACAAGGAGCGCTACGAGGTGGTGCTGATCAAGCGCAGCGGCAACAACGTCGAGACCAAGGTGCTGGTGCCGATCATGTCGGTGGCGACCTTCGTCCTGCTCTGGTTCACCGCGGTGTCGCCGACGCTCGTGAACTGACCGGCGGGACTGGCCGGCCAGCCGACCCGACCGGCGGGACTGACCGGCCGAACCGATTGGTCGGCCGGAACCGGTCCGCCGGACCGGCCGGACGACGCGGCGCGAGGCCGCAGGTCTCGCGCCGCAGTCGTGCGCCGACCCAGCGGGCGCGCCGGCCGAGGATGCGGGGGATGCCGAGCTGCCGCTGCGCCGGGCGTGGACGGCGGTCGGGGCCGTCGTAGCCGAGGTCGTCCGCCCAGTCGGGGCGGTGGGCGGAGCGCTGGGAGCTGTTGTGGCGTCGGGCGCGCGGGGCGCCGCCGCGATCGGGCATCCAGGTCATACCGGAATGGATGCCCCTGGGCCGGTGGGGGTAACCGCCGGGCGCGCGTCGAAATTGGCCTATGCGGTTGTCATATGTGCGTCAGATCAAGGGAGTTGGGACCAAGGGCCCTTCCCTCCCGGCCCCTTCACCGCTCCTGCACCATCACTCCTTGTGACGGCCGACCCAGTCCAGCAGCTCCGCGGTGAACTGCTCCGGGGCCTCCTCGTGCGGGAAGTGCCCGACCCCCGGCATCAGCCGCCAGCGGTACGGCGCCGCCACGTACTCGCCGCCGCCCAGCGCGGTGTGCGACAGCAGCACCGGGTCCGCCGCGCCCTGGACGTGCAGGGTCGGCGCCGTGATCGGCTTCTTCATCCGCCGGGCGAACTGGATGCCGTCCGGGCGCGCCATCGAGCGCAGCAGCCAGCGGTACGGCTCGATCGAGCAGTGCGCCGTGCTGGGGATCTGGATGGCCTGCCGGTACGCGTGCACCGCCTCCTCGTCCAGCCGGTTCGGACCGGCCCAGGCGTCCAGGTAGCGGCCGACCAGCGCGGCGTCGTCGGCCACCAGACGGCGTTCCGGTATCCACGGCCGCTGGAAGCCCAGCACGTGTTCGAAGGCGGCCGCCTGGCGGCGGTCGGTCAGCAGGGCCCGGCGCAGGTCCCGGGGGTGCGCGGCGGAGACCACGGTGAGGCTCTGGATCACCGACGGGCGCATCACCGCCGCCACCCAGGCCAGCGTGCCGCCGGCGGCGTGCCCGACCAGGTGCGCCCGGCGCTCGCCGAGCGAGCGGATCACCCCGGTGATGTCCAGGGCGAGGTTGCCCGGGTCGTACCCGCGCGGGGTGCGGTCGCTGCCGCCGACACCCCGCAGGTCGAGCGCCACCGCCCGGTAGCCGGCCTCGGCGAGCGCGGTCAGCTGGTGGCGCCAGGCCCACCAGTACTCGGGCCAGCCGTGCACCAGCAGCACCAGCGGGCCCGAGCCCAGCTCGGCGATGTGGAACCGGGCGCCGTTGGCCGCGAGGTCGCGGTGCGTCCACGGGCCGCTCTGCCGGACGCTCCAGGCCTCGGCGCCGCCGTCGGGGGTGGTGCCGGGGGCCTCCTCGGCGGGCTCCCCCCCGGGTGCCAGGTCGGGTCCGGAGTCGGCGGACGGCTGCGCGGATACGGGCTTCTGGTCAAGCGGCATACCGAGAGCGTGTCACATCCGTGCGCCGGACGGCGCCCGGCGCTCGCTCCCGGCGGGTCCGGGCGGGCGGCGTGCACCGCCACCGGACGGACGGTTACGGGATGCGGCCCAGGGCCCGGTCGATCTCCTCCTTGGTGGCCGGGCGCGGCCGGGCGTTCTTCAGCACGTCGGCGGTCTTCTGGGCGCCCTCGATGGTGCGGTGCGGCTTCTCGATCCGCTTGAACGAGCGCCAGGCCATCAGCCCGAGCAGCACCGCGAGCAGCAGGTAGGCGCCGGCCACGATGAGGAACGACCAGCCGAGCGACAGGCCCAGCGCGTGGATGCCGAAGGCCGCCGCGGCGCTCAGCATCGGGACGGCGGCCAGCGCCACCACGGCGGCGACGCCCAGCGAGACGCCCCCGGAGACGCCGCGCTTGACGTCCGCCCGGATCTCGGCCTTGGCGAGCGCGATCTCGTCGTGGACGAGTGCGGACAGGTCGGCGGTGGCCGCCGCGAACAGCTGCCCCACCGAACGCTCGCCCTCGTAGGGCGCCCGGCCGTTGCTGGACGGGTCTGCGGCTCCTGCGGGCATCAGCGGTTCTCCTCTGCGGCTGTGCGGCGTGACGCCGCCGCGTGGTGCGGTTCGGGGGGCCGGAGGGGCCCGGAGGCGTCAGTGGACTGTCGACAGCTCAGAATCATGCCCCTACCGGTCAGTCGCACACCACTCCGGGGCCCCGCCGGGGGGACGTGTCCGGGCTCTGCCGGGCCGCCGGCGGGCCTCAGCGGGGCTTCTCCGGCCCCTCGCCGTCGGGTCGCGGGGCGAGCCCGGCGGCCCGGGCCCGCCAGGCCGGGTCGTCCTCCTGGTAGACGTCCGGGACGCCGTCGCCGTCCACGTCCCGGTCCTCCTCCTCGCACAGATCGCGGTAGTGCCGGTTGCGGAGCTTGAGCAGCACGGTGGCCACCGTCGCACAGAGCAGCGAGCCGACCAGGACGGCCGTCTTGGAGAGGTCGGCGAGGGCCAGGTCGTCGCGGAACGCCAGTTCGCTGATCAGCAGCGAGACGGTGAAGCCGATGCCCGCGAGCACCGAGACCGCGAACATGTCGGCCCACCTGAGCTTCGGGTTCAGCTCGGCCCGGGTGAACCGGGCGGCCAGCCAGGTGCCGCCGAATATGCCCACCGTCTTGCCGACCAGCAGGCCGATGACGATGCCGAGCGGCGTGGCCTGGGTGAACACCTCGCGCAGCGACGGGCCGGAGATCGTCACCCCGGCGGCGAACAGTGCGAACACCGGGACGGCCAGGCCGGCCGAGAGCGGGCGGACCAGGTGCTCGATGTGCTCGCCGGGGGAGTGCTGCTCGTCGCCCTCCCGGTGGCAGCGCAGCATCAGGCCCATCGCGACGCCCGCGACCGTGGCGTGGATGCCGCTCTCGTGCATCAGCGCCCAGTTCACGACGGCCAGCGGCACGAACAGGTACCAGCCGTGCACCCCGCGCCGGTGCAGGAACCAGAACAGCACCAGGCCGGCGAAGGCCAGGCCGAGCGCCCAGAACCTGATGCCGGAGCTGTAGAAGACCGCGATGATCAGGATCGCGATCAGGTCGTCCACCACGGCGAGGGTGAGCAGGAAGGCGCGCAGGGCGGACGGCAGGTGGCTGCCGACCACGGCCAGCACGCCGAGCGCGAAGGCGATGTCGGTGGCGGTCGGGATGGCCCAACCGCTGGGGTGACCGCCGCTGCCCGAGTTGACGAGCGCGAAGAGGATCGCCGGCAGCGCGACGCCGCAGACGGCGGCCACCACCGGGAGCAGCGCGGCGCTCGGGGTGCGCAGCTCGCCCGCGACGAACTCGCGCTTGAGCTCGATCCCGGCCACGAAGAAGAAGATCGTCAGCAGGCCGTCCTTGGCCCAGTTGCCGAGGGTGAGGTCGAGGTGCAGCGGGGCGGAGGGCCCGACGGTGTAGTCGAGGACGCTCTCGTAGGCGTGCGGCCAGACGTTGGCCCAGACCAGCGCGGCCACGGCGGCGAGCAGCAACAGCACGCCGCCGACCGTCTCGGTGCGCAGGGCGTCGGTGATGAACGTCCGCTCGGGCAGGGACAGTCGGCCGAGCAGCTGCCGGCGGCGGGTCGTCGGCTCGTGGACGGGCGGCTGGTCGGTCACGAGGACCTCCTGAGGGGCTGGGAGCGGCAACGGATGCACGTGTGGTGCAGTTGCCGACCAGACTTCCCGGCGCGCCCTGTGACGCTCGGACTCCCGTTCAGGGATCTTGATGCGTCGTTAACAGTCTAGGGGATCGTTCGGGTGACATCCGGATTGTCCTATTCAAGGACTTAAGCCCTGCGGGTGGGTTCCGCACTCCGGAGGAGCAGTGGCACGGCACCCGAATGGCCCAGGCCGGGCGCAGACGGGTGAACGCGGCACCGTCGGTCGCGGGGCACCGCCCGCTCCCGGCCGCCCCGCTGCACACCCCGGCGGCCGACCGGAAGGGGGCTTCAGACCCGCGGCATGGCTGTGCCCCGGGCGGTGACCACCGCCCGGGGCACGCTTCACCGTGTCGGCCGGCTCAGCCGTTGCCACCCGCCGGCGGCAGCTGGGCCTGGATCTGGCTCATCACCGTGCTGTCGGCGAGGGTGGTGGTGTCACCGACCTCGCGGCCCTCGGCGATGTCGCGCAGCAGACGGCGCATGATCTTGCCGGAGCGGGTCTTCGGCAGCTCGCCGACCACCTTGACCTGCTTCGGCTTGGCGATCGGGCCGAGCGTGCGGCCGACGTGCGCGCGCAGCTCCTCGACCAGCTCCGGGCTCTCGGTGGCGCCGCCGCGCAGGATCACGAAGGCGACGATGGCCTGGCCGGTGGTGGCGTCCGTGGCGCCGACCACGGCGGACTCGGCCACCGACGGGTGGCCGACCAGGGCCGACTCGACCTCGGTGGTGGAGATGTTGTGGCCCGAGACGAGCATGACGTCGTCGACCCGGCCGAGCAGCCAGATGTCGCCGTCCTCGTCCTTCTTGGCGCCGTCACCGGCGAAGTAACGGCCCGCGAAGCGCGACCAGTAGGTGTCGATGTAGCGCTGGTCGTCGCCCCAGATGGTGCGCAGCATGGACGGCCACGGCTCGGTGAGCACCAGGTAGCCGCCGGAGCCGTTCGGGACCTCGTTGGCCTCGTCGTCGACCACGGTGGCCGCGATGCCCGGCAGGGCGCGCTGGGCCGAGCCCGGCTTGGTCTCGGTGACGCCCGGCAGCGGGCTGATCATCATGGCGCCGGTCTCGGTCTGCCACCAGGTGTCCACGATCGGGGTCTTGCCGGCGCCGATGTGCTCGCGGTACCAGATCCAGGCCTCGGGGTTGATCGGCTCGCCGACGCTGCCCAGCACCCGCAGCGAGGACAGGTCGAACTTCGCGGGGATGTCGTCGCCCCACTTCATGAAGGTGCGGATCGCGGTCGGCGCGGTGTAGAGGATCGTCACGCCGTACTTCTGGACGATCTCCCAGAACCGGCCCTGGTGCGGGGTGTCCGGGGTGCCCTCGTAGATGACCTGGGTGGCGCCGTTGGAGAGCGGGCCGTAGACGATGTACGAGTGGCCGGTGACCCAGCCGATGTCGGCGGTGCACCAGTAGACGTCGGTCTCCGGCTTGAGGTCGAAGACCGCGTGGTGGGTGTAGCTGGCCTGGGTGAGGTAGCCGCCCGAGGTGTGCAGGATGCCCTTGGGCTTACCGGTGGTGCCCGAGGTGTAGAGGATGAACAGCGGGTGCTCGGCGTCGTGCGCCTCGGGGGCGTGCTCGGTGGACTGGCGCGCGGTGATCTCGTGCCACCAGACGTCGCGGCCCTCGGTCCAGGAGATCTCCTGCCCGGTGCGGCGGATCACCAGGACGTGCTCGACGCCGTCGACCTTGGTGAGCGCCTCGTCGATGGCCGGCTTGAGCGCGGACGGCTTGCCGCGGCGGTAGCCGCCGTCGGCGGTGATGACCAGCTTGGCCTGGGCGTCCTCGATGCGGGAGGCGACGGCGTCGGCGGAGAAGCCGCCGAAGACCACCGAGTGGGTGGCGCCGATCCGGGCGCAGGCGAGCATCGCGACGACCGCCTCGGCGATCATCGGCAGGTAGACCGCGACCCGGTCGCCCTTGCGGACGCCGAGCTCCAGCAGCGCGTTGGCGGCCTGCGAGACCTCGTCCTTGAGCTGGGCGTAGGTGATCGAGCGGCTGTCGCCGGGCTCGCCCTCGAAGTGGATCGCGACCCGGTCGCCGAGACCGGCCTCGACGTGGCGGTCGACGCAGTTGTAGGCCACGTTGAGCTTGCCGTCGGCGAACCACTTGGCGAAGGGCGGGTTGGACCAGTCCAGCGTCTCGGTCGGCTCGACGGCCCAGCTGAGGCGGCGGGCCTGCTCGGCCCAGAAGCCCAGGCGGTCCTCGGAGGCCTGCGCGTACGCGGCCGCGGTGACGTTGGCGGCGGCGGCGAGCTCTGCCGGCGGGGCGAATCGCCGCTCCTCCTTGAGCAGGTTGGCCAGGCTCTCGTTGCTCAACGCGCACTCCTCATCGAGTCATGATCGGAGACGATCCCGTGCGTGGGGATTGTCCCGTGTGTCCCAGCGCACAGCTCACCAGGCGAATGGGGCACTTGACAAGAGCCTCCGGGTAATTGGTGTAGACCTTTGACCGACAGTCGAACGGACCATCATACGGCGCACCGCCTCGGGGCGGTGCGCCGTACGACGGCCGGAGGGCCCGTGCCCCGGCCCGCCCGGCGGGGACACGGGCCCGGCTCTCAGGCGGCCAGCCAGGGGCCGTCCTCGGTGCCGTCGGTGGGAACCCGGCCGTCCTCATTCACCCGTTCGGGCGTGTCGCCCGCCACCGGCCCGGCCGGCGGTGTCCTCGGCGCTGCCGGGCCGGCCGTGGTTGCGGCCGCTGCCGTCCCGATGCGCGCCTCGATCGGACTGAACGTCCCCTCGGCCCGGTCGAGCACGTAGGCCTGGGCGGTCGCGAAGTCGAAGTACATCCCGACCAGCCGCAGGGTGCCCTCCTCCACCCGGCGCTCCACGGCCGGGTTGGCCAGCAGCTGGTCCAGCTGCTGGACCACGTTGGTGATGCAGAGTTGTTCCACCAGGTCCACCACCGGCCGCGCGTCGAACCCGGCGGGGACCCGGCGGAGCCGGTCCAGCGAGCCGCGGCCGTTGCGCAGCCAGCGGGCCAGCGGGGTGGGCGGCCCTGGGCGCTCGTGCACGCCGTCCAGCAGGGCCTTCATCGCGCCGCAGCCGGAGTGGCCGCAGACCGTGATCGAGCCGACCTCCAGGACCTCGACCGCGTACTGCACCGCGGCCGCCACCGAGTCGTCGGCCGCGCCGGGCTCGTACGGGGCCGGTACCAGGTTGCCGACGTTGCGGACGGTGAACAGGTCCCCCGGGCCGCTGTTGGTGATCATGCTGGTGACCATCCGGGAGTCCGCGCAGGTCAGGAACAGCTGGGAGGGTGTCTGCCCCTCCCGGGCCAGCCGGGCGAGTTCGGGCCGGATCAGCGGGGCGGTGTGCTGCTGGAACACCCGGACGCCGTCCAGCAGCCGGCCGTGCGGATCCTCCTGCTGCTCGATGCAGTGGTGGCCGACCCAGGGCGTCCAGGCCCGGCAGCGGTGCGGGCCGGGTGAACTGCCCGCCCGGACGGTGCCGTCGGGGTCGAGCACCTCGTCGTCCCTGCGGCGCGTCACCATCGAGACCCGTCCGCCCGCGGCCTGGTGGCCCGTCCGCCAGCTGTGCAGCGTCTCGTACGCGGCGTGGTCCAGGAAGGAGCCGTCGTGGACCACGGTGACCTCGGCGCCGGAGGGGATCCCGGCCAGCGCCCGGCTCAGCCGGGGTACGGCGGTGAAGGTGAGCGGCCCGTGCGTCTGGACGGTGACCGCGCCGGCCGGGCCGGCCAGCACGTCCACGTGGGCGCGGGTCAGCCGGTAGAGCGCGAGCAGCACGGCGGTGCCGGCGCCGAGCGCGACGCCCCACAGCACGCCGAGCGCCACCACGCCGAGCACGGTGGTCAGGTAGACCGGGAACTCGCGGTGCCGGTGCACGTTGCGGATGTGCGCGAAGCTCACCATCTGCAGCCCGACCACCAGCACCAGCGCGGCCAGCGCGGCCAGCGGGATCCGGCGCAGCCCGCCGGTCAGCGCCAGTGCGGCGGCGAGCACCCAGACGCCGTGCAGCACCGAGGACCACCTGGTCTGGCCGCCGGCCCGCACGTTGGCGGTGCTGCGGACGGCGCCGCCGGCGACGGGCAGCCCGCCGACCAGCCCGCTGACGATGTTGGCCAGGCCCTGGCCGCGCAGTTCGCGGTCGAGGTCGCCGGTACGGCGGGACATCCGGTCGACCGCGACGGCGGACAGCAGCGACTCCACGCCGGCGACGGCGGTGACGGTCAGGACGGCGGCCAGCACCCCGGCCAGCGGGCCGTGCGGCAGTGCGGGCACGAGGGCGTGCGGCTGCCAGGCGGGCAGCCCGATGTGGGCGAGCCGCAGGTCCAGGGCCAGGGCGAGCGCGGTCGCGGTGGCGACGGCGGCCAGCGGGCCCGGCACCTTGGCCAGCCTGGCGCCGAACTCGCCCGCGCGGCCGGGGAGCCGGCCGAGTCGGGGCCAGCCCAGCAGGACGGCCACGGTCACCGAGCCGGCCAGCAGCGCGGGCGGGTGCGGCCCGGCCAACTGGCCTGGCAGCGCCAGGAGGTTGGCGATCGCGGAGCTCTGCGGGGAGCCGCCGAGGACGACGTGCAGCTGCGCGATGGCGATGGTGAGCCCGACCCCGGCCAGCATGCCGTGCACGATGGCGGGCGAGACGGCGAGCGCGGTCCGGGCCACCCGGCGCAGGCCGAGCAGGAGTTGGAGCAGCCCGGCGGCCAGGGTGATGGCGCAGGTGGCCCGCCACCCGTACTGGACGATCAGTCCGGCGGTGATCACGGTCAGCGCGGCCGAGGGGCCGCTGACCTGGAGCGGGGTGCCGCCGAACAGTCCGACGACGATGCCGCCGACGGCCGCGGCGGCGAGGCCGGCGGTGAGCGGGGCACCGGTGGCGAGCGCGATGCCGAGGGAGAACGGCACGGCGATCAGGAAGACCACCAGGGAGGCGGAGAGGTCCTGGGCCCAGCGGGCCTTGGTGCCGGGGCCCGGTGGTGCGTGGTCGGTGGTGTCGGAGGCGATGGGGGCGCTGGAGATGTCGAGGGTCACTGTCTTCCCGTCTGTCCGGGGGAACGAACGCAGTCAGGTCCGGCGGTGGGTGGGGCTCCGGGGCGGATCGGCTGTCGTGGGTCGCGACGGTGTGGCGGGATGGCGTGGGCGCGGCGGGGAGTGCGGGTGTCACCGGCCGGACCTTGACCATCAGGGCCCGCCAGGGGCCTGGGCGAGGTGCGGGACGTCTCGCCGAGGGCCGTCGGGACGGACCATCAAGACTCGGTAAACCGAGGGTAATGAAAGCTTTGCACAGCGTCATTCCGAGAGGGAAGGGGAAAACCCCCTTATTCACCCCATTGGGTGGTGTTCGAACCGCTGGGAATCTGCTGGCGGCGCCGGGCGGTCCGGACATGCGGAACGGGCCGTGGCCCTCCCCCCGGGCCGGGGGGAGGGCCAAACCCACCGCGAGGAGCGGGCGGCGCAACAAGGTAACACACCACGCGCGCCGGCGCG
>NZ_JBHWIJ010000178.1:0-17727 GCF_042732255.1 Kitasatospora sp. NPDC059803
CGCTCAGTGGGCGGAGTGCTTCTCCGCGCCGCGGTGCCGGTGGCCCTTCAGCTCGGCGTGCATCGACGGGGCGGCGTGCCCCGCCGAGGCCGCCCGGTCGCGGCCACCGTGCCGGAAGGCGTCGGGCACGGCGTACCCGGCGGTGGCGGAGGACATGGCGTCGGCGCGCAGCATCGGCACCAGCCGGGTGGGCGCGGTCGCCATGCCGCGGCGCTCCAGCAGTTCCTGGGTGCCCCGGCGGAGCTGGGCGGTGCTGCCCGGTGTTCGCTTGGTCATCGTCGGCCTCCCTTCGGCGGTCACCGGCCGGACGGATGTCGACCGGAGGGGCCGGGGGCCGCACGGTCGTTATGTCCGGATTTTATCGGGGTTGCGCCCGGATGCCACCGGGAGATGCCACCGGGAACGGGCCTCGGCTTCCCCGGGCCGGGCCGGCCCGGGCCTCAGCCCATGACCTCGTGGACGAAGCACCAGCGCCAGTCCTCGCCCCGCTCGTACGAGCGGATCACCGGATGCGAGGTGTTGTGGAAGTGCGCGGTGGCGTGCCGCTGCGGCGAGAAGTCGCAGCAGCCGATGTGGCCGCAGTCCAGGCAGATCCGCAGGTGCACCCAGTCCTGGCGCCCCTGGGCCAGGCAGTCGGCGCAGCCGTCGGCCGGGGGGAGGGGCTCGATGTCCTGGGGGGCCGCGGCGAGGTCTTCGCAGGCACTCATGCCCGCAGGGTAGTGACGGCCCGGCCGGCCCCGGCCTCAAGACACGCCGCGCGCCCGGTCGGCCTTCCCGGCGCCAGGGTGGTCCTGCCGCACCCAGGACCGCGGATCCCGGGAAAGCGCATCCCAGGAAGGCCGCACCCGGGACGCACACGGCCCTGGGCGAACCTCCGCCGCCCGCGCACAGTTGTCGTCGTCAGCCCCACCACCCTCCCAGGCCCAGGAGCCACCGATGAGCTACCCCGCCCTCGCCGCCCGCACCGCCGTCGTCACCGGAGCCGCCAGCGGCATGGGCGCGGCCACCGCCCGCCTGCTCGCCGCCCACGGCGCCCGGGTCGCCCTGCTCGCCCGCCGCACCGACCGGCTCGACACCCTCGCGGCCGAGCTCACCGCCGCCGGCGGCCAGGCCCTCGCCGTCACCGCCGACATCACCGACCAGGCCTCCGTCGACGCCGCCGCCAAGGCCGTCCACGACGCCTACGGCCGGGTCGACCTGGTGGTCAACAGCGCCGGCGTGATGCTGCCCAACCCCCTCGCCGACGGCCGGACCGACGAGTGGACCCGCATGGTCGACACCAACCTCACCGGCGCCCTGCGGATCATCCGCGCCTTCGCCGACGACCTCACCGCGGCCGCCGCCGACGGCCGGGCCGCCGACCTGGTCAACGTCTCCTCCATCGCCTCGCGCGTCGTCTTCCCCAACTACGCCGTGTACAGCGCCACCAAGGCCGCGCTCACCCAGCTGTCCGCCGCCCTGCGCTCCGAACTCAGCCCCCGCGACGTCCGGGTCAGCTCCATCGAGCCCGGCCTGACCGACACCGAACTCGGCGGCCACATCGACAACCCCGCCCTGCGCGAACAGCTCGGCGGCATGTTCGCGGCCATCCCCGCACTCACCGCGGACGACCTCGCCGACCTGATCGCCTACACCGTCAGCCGCCCCCGGCACGTCAACCTGAGCCACACGGTCGTCGTGCCGACCCGGCAGGCGTAGGGCCGGTCCCCGAACTCCCCCGATCCGGGCCGGCTTCCGGGCTCCGGCTCCACCATCAGGGGAGGCATGGGAGCATGCCACCCGTGGCGATCGTGACGGGGAGAACGAACGGCGACACCGGCGGTGGCGACACCGCCGGCACGCCCGCACCGGCGGACACCGGCATACCGGCGAGCGCCGGAGCCGGCCGGGGCCCGGCCCGGGCGGTGTCCGAACCCGGCCGGGTCCGGCAGCCCGTCGCCCTGATCCGGCTGCTCACCGGGCTCATCGCCATCGCCCTCACCCTGCTGCTCGCCGACTACGCCCGGGCCACCACCGGCGGCATCGCCGCCGACGTCGCCGAAGCCGCCGAACTGGTGCCCCGGCCGCTCGCCGGCCTCGCCGGCGGCCTCACCACCGCCGCCGTGCTGCTGGTGCCCGTCGTCCTCGCCGCCCGCCGCCTCCTCGGCCCCGACCGGCGACGCGCCCTCCAGCAGGTCTCCGACGGCCTGCTCGCCGCCGTCCTCGCCTACGGCGCCACCCTGCTCCTCGACCTGTGGGCCGACGGCGTCGCCCCCGCCTCCCTGCTCGCCGCCCTCACCCAGGCCCTGCCGGGCGGCGCCCTCGGCCACACCGAGCCCGTCTACGGCTACCTCGCGCCCGTCCTCGCCTTCATGACCGCCTCCGGCAACCGCGAACACCGGGCCCCCTGGGCCGTCCTCGCCCTCTCCGGCCTCGCCGGACTCGCCGGCGGGTACGCCACCCCCACCGCCCTGCTGCTCGGCCTGCTCATCGGCTGGACCGGCGCCCACGGCACCCTCTACGCCGTCGGCACCCCCGACCCGCTGCCCAGGCCCGGCGAGATCCTCCGGGCCTTGCGCGAGAGCGGCCTGCGCCCGGCCGAGGCCCACCCCGCCGGGCCCGACCGCTACCTGGTCCGGCAAGCCGACGACCGGCCCGACCTCGACGTCCAGCTCCTCGACCGGCAAGCCGTCACCGCCGCCGCCGTCCAGCGCGCCTGGCGCCGCCTGCGGCTGCGCACCGCCCCCCACCCCCGGGCCCTGCGCTCCCCCCGCGCCGGCCTCGAACACGAGGCGCTCGTCACCTACGCGGCCCTCGCCGCCGGCGTCCGCACCCGCCGCATCGCCGCCACCGCCGGCCTCGGCCAGGACACCGCCCTCATCGCCTACGAGCACCTCCCCGGACGCGCCCTCGACCGGCTCCCCGACGAGGAGGTCACCGACGACCTGCTGGCCGACGCCTGGCGGCAGCTCGCCCGCCTCCAGCGCCGGGAGATCGCCCACCGGGCGCTCGTCCCGTCCTCCCTGCTGGTGGACGCGACCGGTGCGGTGCACCTGGTCGACTTCGCCGACGGCGACATCGCGGCCAGCGAACTCGTGCTGCGCTGCGACATCGCCCAGCTGCTCACCACCCTCGCCCTGCGGGCCGGCGCCGCCCGCTCCGTCCACACCGCCGTCACCGTCCTCGGCGCCGACACCGTCGAGGCAGCCCTCCCCCTCCTCCAGCCCATCGCCCTCGCCCGCACCACCCGCCACGCCCTCAAGCGCACCGCCCGCCCGACCGCCGCCCACCCGACCGCCGCCGCCGCCCGCACGGGCGGCCCGGCAGGCCCCGGGCCCGACGAAGCCACCGGCGGCGGGGGCGGGCTGCTGGAGGAGATCCGGGCGGAGGTGCTGCGGACCAGGCCGCAGGCGGAGGTGCGGCCGGTGCGGTTGGAGCGGCTGCGGCCGCGGACCCTGCTGGCGGTGGTGGGCGGGGTGGTGGCCGGGTGGCTGCTGATCCCGCAACTGTTCGCGGCCGAGGACAACCCGATCTCGGCGGTGGCCGACGCCGATCCGGCGTGGCTGGCGCTGGCACTGCTGGCGGCGGCGCTGAGCCACGTGACGGCGGCGATGGGGTTCGTCGGGTTCGTGCCGGAGCGGCTGGACTTCCGCAACGCGGTGCTGGCGCAGCTGGCCGGGGCGTTCGTGAAGCTGGTGTCGCCCGGGGGCGTCGGCGGGATCGCGCTGAACACCCGGCTGTTGCAGCGGGCCGGGATCCCGACCGCGCAGGCGCTGTCCAGCGTCGGGGTGGGGCAGTTGATCGGCCTGGTGCTGCACCTGCTCCAGCTGGGCGCCTTCGTCTACCTGCTGGACCTGCAACCGGGCGGTTCGGAGCTGGACGCGCTGCCCGCCGTGGTGGGCGGGCTGGCGGGGGCGGCGGCGCTGCTGGCGGTGGTCTCGGCGGTGCCGCCGGCCCGGCGCTGGCTGGCGGCCCGGCTGCGGCCGCTGACCACCGAGGTGCTGCCGCGGCTGCTGGACCTGCTGCGCAGCCCGGCCCGCCTGGCGGTGGGGCTGACCGGGCAGCTGCTGGTGTCGATCTGCCTGATCGGCTGCCTGTACTGCTGCACCCGGGCGATCGGCCGGGAGCCGTCCTTCGCCTCGGTGGCGGTGGTGTTCCTGGTGGGCAACGCGGCGGGCAACGTGGCGCCGACCCCGGGCGGGGCCGGCGCGGTGGACGGGGCGCTGATCGCGCTGCTGCAGCAGACCGCGTCGATGGAGAAGGGCGGCGCGCTGGCGGCGGTGGCGATGTACCGCCTGCTGACGCTGATCCTGCCGGTGCTGCCGGGCTGGGCGGCGATGACCTGGCTGCAGCGCCGCCGGGCGCTGTAGCGCACCGGACAGCGCACCGGACGGCGCACCGGACCGGGCCCGGCGGCGGCTACTCGCGGTACTCGTCCTCGTCGAGCTGGACGACGCGGCTCTGCTCGGCGGCGTCGGCGACATCGGTGGCCGGGTCGGCTCCGACGGCCCGGCGTTCGGCCACCTCGTCGTACTCGTCGCCCTCGGGTGCCTCGTCGTCGGATTCGACGGTCTCGACGGCCTCGTCGATCAGGTAGTCCTCGTGATTCTGCGGCATGGCGTCCGTCCTCACTGTTCGGAGGCGCTGTCCGGAGGCTCCCACGGGCGCGGGGGCGGTACTGGCAGTATCCGTCGCCGGGCGGCCGGGCGCGATCGCGCCGGGGCGGCCCCGCGGCACCCGGGCCGCCGGCCGGCACGGAACGCGCCGCAGGCCACCGGGGGTACGATCGGTGCCGTACCAAGGGCTTACCCACACCCACCCGGTGGCCCCGAGGCCCTTACGAACGACGGGGAAATCATGTCCGGCTCGCACTACTTCACCGGTGCACCCGAGGTCGCCAGCGAGCGCCGGCCGATCACGGTCTCCCTGCCGGACCTCACCCTCGAACTGACCACCGACACCGGAGTGTTCTCGCGCGGCCGGCTCGACCCGGGCACCCGGATCCTGCTGGAGCACGCCCCGCAGCCGCGGGTGCGCGGCCCGATCCTGGACGTCGGCTGCGGCTACGGCCCGATCGCGCTGACCTGGGCGAGCCGGCGCAGGCGGCTGCCGGTCTGGGCGGTGGACGTGAACGAGCGCGCGCTGGAACTGGTGCGGCTGAACGCCGAGGCACTGCGGCTGGGCAACGTCCAGGCCGCGCTGCCCGAGGACGTCCCGCAGGACGTGCGGTTCGCCACCATCTACTCCAACCCGCCGATCCGGATCGGCAAGGCCGAGCTGCGCCGGCTGCTCACGCACTGGCTCGGCCGGCTGACCCCGGACGGCTCGGCGTTCCTGGTGGTGCAGAAGCACCTGGGCTCGGACTCGCTGCAGAAGTGGCTGAACGAGCAGGGCTACCCGACCACCCGGGTCGCGTCGGTCAACGGGTTCCGGATTCTGGAAGCACGACCCCGCCCGGAGCCGGGCGAGGGTACGGAGAGTGGACGGGGAACGTCGTCGTGAAGCAGTTGCGCGGGACCGAACTGAAGCGACTGCACCGCTCGTGGCGGCGCAGCAACGAGTTCCGGCTCGCGATGATCCTGGAGAACCTGCAGTCGCCGTTCAACGTCGGCTCGGTGGTCCGGACCGGGGCCGCGATGGGCGCCGAGAAGCTGTACCTGGCCGGGGAGACCCCGTCGGTGCGCTCCTCGGGCGCGCAGAAGGCCGCGATGGGCACCGACAAGTACCTGAAGGTGGAGCACTTCCCGACGATCGCGGAGGCGGTCGCGGCGGCGAAGGCGGACGGCTTCAAGGTGGTCGGCCTGGAGCTGGCGGACGAGGCGGTGCCGATGTTCGCCGCCGAACTGACCCCGGCGGTGGCCTTCGTGCTGGGGCACGAGGACCGCGGGATCACCCCCGACGCGCTGGCGCTCTGCGACCAGGTGGTGTTCGTGCCGCAGCTGGGCCGGGTCGGCTCGCTGAACGTGTCGGCGGCCGCAACGGTGGCCTGCTACGAGGCGCGCCGCCAGGGGTACGCGATCAGCGGCACCCCGGACGGCACCGACCTCGGCGACCTCGGCGGGGCCGACGACGAGTAGGACCTGATCGGATTCCGGAGGGGTGTGCCGAAAGGCCCACCCCTCCGGTCGTTTCCGTCCGGCGGTACGGGACGGTCGACCACGCCTCCGGACCGGACCTCCCCGGCGTCTGCGGGGAGCGCACCCCGCCACCGCGCGGCGGTGGTCAGCGCAGCGTCAGCTAAGCGTCAGCGCTCCAGGCGACTGTAGTTGGCATGACGTCGATCACGGCAGTCTCCAGCTGTCTTCCCGACACCATCCCGATCGCGCGCTTCCAACAGGAACTCCAGCTGACGGATGTGCAGCTCCGGCGCTACCAGCGCTTCTACGGGCTCTCCGAGGTGTGCCGCGACCCCGCGGCCACCGAGACCGAGCTGCTGCTGCGCGCCGCGACCAAGCTGGTGGAACTGCGCGGGCAGGAACAGCGCGTCAAGTACGTCCTCCAGGCCCGCACGATGCCGTCGCCGCTGCCGTACCCGATGACCTCGCTCCGACCGCTCCAGGTCGAGCTCGGCCTGGAGCACGCCGCCGGCTTCGTCGTCTCGCACCACGCCTGCGCCTCCGGGCTGCTCGCGCTGGACCTGGCGGGCACCCTACTGGCCGCCGACCCGGACCCGAACGCGCTCGCCCTGGTCCTGGCCGGGGAGAAGGCGTGCACCACCCAGACGCAGTCCATCCCGGACGTCACCGTCATGGGCGAGGGCACCGTCGCCTTCCTGGTGAGCGCGGACCGCACCGGCTCCGACCGGATGCTCGGCTACGCGACGCGCACCCACACCCAGTTCGGCGACGAGTTCATCATGGGCGACGCCGCCGCCAAGGAGTTCCAGGACCTGTACGGGCCCGGCCTGTGCGAAGTGATCGGCGCCGCCCTGGAGGAGGCCGGCTGCGGCCTCGACGAGCTGGCGCTCGTGCTGCCGCACAACGTCAACCGGCTGTCGTGGATCGGCGTCTGCAAGACGCTCGGGCTGCCGCTCGACAAGGTCTTCCTCGACCTGGTCGGCGAGACCGGGCACTGCTTCTGCGCCGACCCCTTCATCAACCTGCAGAAGGCCACCGAGCTGGGGCGGCTGCGCCCCGGCGACTGCTACCTGATGACCAGCGTGGGGCTCGGGGCGACCTTCGCCGCGATGGTCCTGGAGCACTGACGGCCGTCCACGGGACCGGCCGTCCCCCGCAGTACCGGCGCACCCGCACCACCGCAGCACCTGCGCACCCGCCGCACCGCGCCCGAGCGCACACGAGAAATGACGAGGTCGACATGCATCTACCGTCCTCCGGCTTCAGCGCGCGCCTCAAGCGCGCCGTGACCGGGTCCGCGGACACCCCGCTGGTGTTCCTGGGCAACTTCGAGGTGGAGAACCACTGGGCGCTCGGCGAGCCCGCGCTGCCCCGGGTCGCCTCGCACGCGGGCAGTGCGGTGGTGAACCGCATGGACGAGTTCGCGCTGCTGCTCGGCGGCAAGGACGACCACGTCGTGCTGAAGACCGCCCTGGACGAGGGCTACCGCGGCTATCTGGAGGGCCTCGGCCTGGAGCTGCCCACCGTGCACGTGGTGGCCGGCCAGGACCCGCAGCGCACCGTCAGCGAGGACGCCCTCGCCGACCCCGAGCTGCTGCGCGCGCTGTCCGCCGTCGCCGCCGAGGGCGCCCGGCTGACCGCGCACGGCATCTCCACCGTCGAGGAGGAGCTGGCCGAGCGCACCGGGCTGCAGCTGGGCGCGCCGACCGCCGCGGTCTGCAAGCGGGTCAACAGCAAGGTGTACAGCCGCCGGCTCTCCGACGAGCTGGGCATCCGCCAGGCCCGCGGCTGGGCCTGCGAGACGCTGGAGGAGCTGGCCGAGGCGGTGGCCGCGGCCGGTGAACTGCTGGCGGCGGGCCGCAAGGTGGTGCTGAAGGACGCGTTCGGCGTGTCCGGCAAGGGCATCGTCGTGCTGGACTCCGAGGCCCGGCTGGGCCGGCTGCACCGGATGGCGGTCCAGCAGGCCGAGCGCGCCGCCAAGGCCGCGGGCGGGGCCCCGCGCACCGCGCTGGTGATCGAGGAGTGGGTCGCCAAGCGCTGCGACCTCAACTACCAGTTCACGGTGGGCCGGGACGGCTCCACGCACTTCGACTTCGTCAAGGAGCTGCTGACCGAGGGCGGCGTCCACAAGGGCCACCGGATCCCGGCCCGGCTGACCGACGGGCAGGTCGCCGAGATCGAGGCGACGGCGCTGCGGCTCGGCGAGCGGCTCGCCGCCGACGGCTACTACGGCGTGGTCGGCGTCGACGCGATGGTCGACCCGGACGAGGGCCTGTACCCGGTCATCGAGATCAACGCCCGCAACAACATGTCCACGTACCAGAACGTGGTGCACGAGGGCGGCCTGGCCGGGGCCGACGACGTCGCCGTCGCCCGGCACTTCCCGCTGCGGCTGACCCGCCCGCTGCCCTTCGCCGAACTGGCCGAGGTGCTGGACGGGCTGCTGCTGACCGAGCGGGGCCCGCGCCCGCGCGGCCTGTTCGTGAACAACTACGCCACGGTGAACGCCGCCGCGGGCACCGCCGCCGACACCGAAGCGGACGGCTTCGAGGGCCGGCTGTACGGCGTGCTCGTCGGTGCCTCCGACGAGGAGATCGAGGCGCTCGACACCGACATCACCCGCCGCCTCGCGGCCTACCCGGAACGGAGCTGACCGTGAGCGTCGCATTCGAGGTGCAGGGCCTCGGGATCACCGAGCTCGCCGAGGAGTTCGGCACCCCGCTCTACCTGTACGACGGCGAGGAGATCACCACCCGCTTCCAGGGGCTGCGCGAGGCGCTGCACCCGGCGCTGGAGGTCTTCTACTCGCTCAAGGCGAACCCCAACATCTCCGTCTGCGCGCTGCTGCACAGCCTGGGTTCGCGCGCCGAGGTGTCCTCGCTGACGGAGCTGGTCACCGCCCGCCGGGCCGGGGTCGAGCCGCGCGACATCATCTTCCTCGGCCCGGGCAAGAGCCGCGGCGAGGTGGCGGCCTGCCTGGACGAGGACATCCACGCGATCGTCTGCGAGTCGATCGGCGAGCTGGACCTGATCGACGAGGTGGCCCGCGAGCGCGGGATCACCGCCCGGGTCGCGCTGCGGGTCAACCCGCGCTTCTCGGTGAAGGGTTCGGGCCTGACCATGGGCGGCAAGCCGCGCCAGTTCGGCACCGACGAGGAGCTGCTGCTGGCCGAGGGCAAGGACCTCGCCGGCCGCTACCCCAACATCCGGCTGATGGGCGTCCAGGTGTACCTGGGCACCCGCATCCTGATCGAGGAGTCCGTCGTCGAGAACACCCGGCGGATCCTGGAGCTGGCCGAGCGCCTCTCCACCGAGCTGGGCTTCCCGCTGGAGACGGTCGACGTCGGCGGCGGCCTCGGCATCGCCTACTTCGACAACGAGAAGGACCTCGACGTCGCCGAGCTGACCGCCGGGCTCAACCCGCTGATCGCGGACTTCCGCGCCCGGCACCCGGAGACCCGGATGATCATGGAGCTGGGCCGCTTCCTGGTCGCCGCGTCCGGCACCTACGTGACCCGGGTGCGCTACACCAAGACCTCGATGGGCGAGAACTTCGCGGTCACCGACGGCGGCACCAACCACCACATGGCGGCCGTCGGCATCGGCTCGTACGTGAAGCGCAACTTCCCGATGGCCGCGCTGGAGCGGCTGGACGAGCCGGCCACCGAGCCCTGGCACATCACCGGCCCGCTCTGCACGCCCAACGACGTCATCGGCAAGAAGGTGCCGATGCCGGCGCTGCGGGCCGGCGAGCTGATCGGGGTGCAGCGCTCCGGCGCGTACGGGCCGACGGCCTCGCCGGTGCACTTCCTCAGCCACGGCTACCCGGCGGAGGTGCTCGTCCTGGACGGGCGGGCGCACCTGATCCGGGAGCGCGACGACGTCGAGGCCATGCTCGGCCGCCAGCGGCTGTACGCGGCCCCCGGCGACGACCAGAACTGACCACCGACCGGCCGACCCACGGCCGGGACCAGCCCGAGGAGAACACCATGAGCGACACTGCCAACACCGTGGCCGACGTGAAGTACGTCGACGCCGTCCGCAAGGGCCTGTCGGAGGTCCTCAACAAGGACGTCTCCGGCGCCGACCCGGGCGTCCGCCTCTTCGACGAGCTGGGCCTGGACTCCAGCAGCGCGCTCGAACTGCTCATCACCATCGAGGAGATCCTCGACGTGCAGTTCGACGCCGACGAGCTGGACATGACCCACTTCGAGACCGTGGGCTCGCTGGCCGGCTTCGTCGCCGCGGAAGCGAGCGCCTAAGCATGTTCCGCGCGACTGCGCCCGTGCGGCGTCCGGCCCCGGCCGGCGCGGACGGCACGCCCGGCCCGGCCCCGGCGGCGGTCCTGCCGCGGCTGATCCGGGCCGGCGCCCACACCCCGCCGGGGCCTGGCGCGCCGTACCGGCCGGAGGCCGCGCGGGAGGACTTCTACCGCGAGCTCGGGGCGCTCTACGGCGCGGACTTCGACCGCGAGCAGTTCGCCGCCTCGGGGCGGCGCACCTCGGTGGAGCTGGCCCACGGCGCGCTCGACGCGCTGGGCCCGCTGACCGCCGAGGAGTGCCCCGAGGTGGTGGTGGTCGCCTACTCCGCGCCGGACTTCGACCACGCCGAGCTGGTCGCCTCCTGCGTGAAGGGGCGGCTGCCGGGCGAGCCGCTCTCCTTCGCCCTGTCCGACCAGGGCGTCCTGGCGCCGTTCAGCGCGCTGCGGGTCGCCGTGGAGTACGCCCGGCGGTGCGGCTGGTCGCGGCTGCTGCTGCTGGTCGTGGACCAGGGCACCCAGCCGTTCCCGCTGCCCGCGACGGGGCAGAGCGCCGTCCACGCGGACGCCGCGGTCGCGCTGCTGATCCACTGGGACGGCGGCGACGCGCCGCTGGGCGGCGCGGCCCAGGGCCTCCCGGAGCCGGGGCTGTTCGCCGGCTGGGACGCCTCGGCCGCGCTGGTCACCGGCTCCGGCCTGTCCGACGGCTGTGCTGAACTTCCGGCACACGGCGGTCCGTGGACCAAGGTGGCGGCCGGACAGCCTGCCACCGGCGGCTGGGCCGCCCTGCTCGCCGCCGCCGACCGGGACCGCCCGGTGGTGGTGGCCGACTACGACCGGGAGCGCGGCTTCCTGGCCTACTGCACACTCGACACGGGGGAGTTGGGGGTCCGATGACGGTTCCGGCCGAGGTGCGCGAGCACTGGCAGGAGGCCCGGACGAGCGCGCGCAACGACGGCCTCGTCCCCGCACTGACCCTGCTCTCCCGCGCGCTGTCCCCCGGGGTGGCACCGCGCGGCCCGCGCGGGCACGCCGTGGTCCCGCGCGAACTCCTCGGCGAGTACGCCGAGTTCGGCGACGACGAGGACGGGGACGAGGACGGGAATGGGGGCCTGGACCCGGTGCCCGGTCTGGCCGTCCTGAGCCCCGCCGACGCCACCCGGGCGCCCGCCGGCCCCGACGCCCACGACTGGGGCACCGGCCTCGCCTGGCTGCGGCTCGGCGCGTCCGAGCGACTGCGGGAGGCCTGCCTGGCCTACCTCGCGGGCCGCCAGGTCGAGGGTTCCTCGCTGCTGCTGCAACAGCTGGTCAAGGGCGCGCTCGCCGACGTGCTGATCGACCACCTGGAGATCGAGGGCGTCCTCGACGACCTCACCGAGGGGCCGGACGACTCCCCGCCGGCCCCCGCCCGCCCCCTGGACGGCCCGGCCCTCGCCCGCCTCCAGGCCCAGATCACCCAGGCCGACCGCGCACTGCTGCGGCTGCTCGGGGCGTACGGTTTCACCGCCGAGGGGCCGGGCCGGGCGGCGTACGCCTCCGAGCTCCTCGCCGACGTGTACTGCGGCTGGCCGGGGTCGGCCGGGGACACGGCACAGAACGTCGACTCCCGGAAGGGGAACGTGTGATCAGCCTGCCCGGCCCGCTGGAAACCACGCACCGGCACGTGCGGCGGTGGGCCGAAGACCTGCGGGCGGGCGCGCTCGACCTCGACCGGGACCCGGAGGCCGTCCACCGCTTCCTGGACCTGCCCGCCGTGCGCTTCCTGGCCGGCCACCAGGTGCCGCCGGAGTGGGACCGGGCGTCCGCCGAGGCCGGCGCCGGCCCCGCGCACGGCCTGGCCACCCTGGAACGGGTCCTGGTGAGCGAGGAACTGGCGCGCGGCGACGCCGGGATGATGCTGGGCGCGCCCGGCGCCTCGATGTGCGGGGTGCTGCTGAGCGTGCTCGGCAGCCAGGCCCAGAAGGACTGGGTGTACGGCCAGCTCGCCGAACGCCCCCGCTGGACCTGCTTCGGCCTCACCGAGCCCGACCGCGGCTCGGCCATCGGCGAGATGACCACCACGCTGACCCCGGTGGGCGACGGCTCGTACGTCCTGGACGGCGAGAAGCGCTACGTCGGCAACGCCGCCCGGGCCGACCTGGGCGCCGTGTTCGCGCGGGTCGCGGGCACCGAGCGGCTCGGCGTGCTGGCCGTCCTGGTGGACACCTCCGACCCCGGCTTCCGGGCGGAGCCGCTGCCCACCCTCGGCCTGCGCGGCGTCCAGCTGACCCGGATCACCCTCGACGGGGTGCACGTGCCCGCCGAACGGGTGCTCGGCGCCCACCTGCCGCCGACCCGGCGGGGCATGTGGAGCATCGTCTCGGTCTTCAACCAGCTCCGCCCGAGTGTGGCCGCGATCGCCCTCGGCATCGCCCGGGCCGCCCACGACTACGTCGCCGAGAACCGCCGGGAACTGCGCGGCGCGGAGCGCGAGCTGTTCGAGTCGCTCGGCCAGCGGATCGACGCGGCCCGCCGGTTGACCTACCGGGCGGCCCTCGCGGTGGACCGCAAGCCGGCCGCCGGGCACCTCTCCTCGGCGGCGAAGGCCCGCGCCTGCGAACTCGCCGAGGACGTCACGATGCGCGCGCTGGGTTTCTTCGGGCCCGGCGCCCGGTTGGACCACCCGCTCCTCGACAAACTCGCCCGGGACGCACGGGGCGTGGAGTTCATGGAGGGGACACGGAACATCCAGAAGCTGAATCTGTTCCAGGGGCTGCACACCGGAAAGGTGGGCCGGTTCTGAACGGGACAGAACAACCGGTCGGTCGGGATACGGTCGAGATCTGGCAGATTCCGCTGACCGGTGGCGAGCACCCGGACCGCCCGGACGGCGAAGCCGCCCAGGGCGCCCCGGACGGGTACCCGCCGCACCTGGAGGAACTGCTCGACGAGCAGGAGCGGGCGCGCGCCCGGAGCGGACAGTTGCCCGGGCTGCGGCGCCGCTTCGTGCTCGCGCACGCCGCCACCCGGATCGTCCTCGGCGAGCGCCTCGGCCGCCACCCGGCCGGGCTGCGCTTCAGCCGCGGCCCGTGGGGGAAGCCGGCCGTCGAGGACGCGCCGGGCCTGCACTTCAACCTGTCCCACTCGGGCGAGATCGCCCTGCTCGCCCTGGCATCACGGCCGGTCGGCGTGGATGTCGAGCTGGCCCGCGCCGAGCTGGACACCGCCCGGCTGGCCGGTCGCTTCTTCCCCCCGGACGAACGGGAGCTGGTCGCCCGGGGCGGGCCCGACGCCTTCACCCGGCTGTGGACCAGGAAGGAGGCGTGCGTGAAGGCCTCGGGCGCCAGACTCACCCAGGGCATGGGGATCCCGGTCGCCCACGACGGACCGGAAGCCACCGTGTACGCACGCTCCGGTCCGTTGCCCGGTCCGTGGAGAGTCACCGACCTGCCGCTGCCCGAGGAATACGCGGGGTCCGTCGCACTGATCGGCGACGGGCCCTTTAACGTGTCCCGGCGGATGTGGTATCAAATTCCGCCCGGGGAATCCGGCGGCAGCCCTCTCGGGTCGGCTGTCAAGTAGAAGAAACTCCCCCTCCAATCGTCGAAGTTGTACCCGTGATCATGCGTCGAAGCGTCACTAGATTCAGTGATGCAGGCGAACGCCGCACCGCACGGCCGGACTCATAAGTCAGGCCCGTGTCTTGATCCGGGCATTTCTTTTGAGGAGGGGAACGTGATCGTGGAAGGCAGGAACGTGATCACCAGGGCCGCTCGGTGGAGCGCCGTCCACCCCTGGTGGGCGATCGCGCTCTGGGTGGCATTCGTCGTGGCGGCCCTCGTGGTCGGCGGCGTCACGGGCACCCGGCAGGCCACCACCTCCGACCTCGCCATCGGCCAGTCCGGCCGGGCGGCCGCGATCGCCCGCAGCGGCGGCCTCCAGGAGCGCGCGGTGGAGAACGTCCTCATCACCCCGTGGGGCGGCGGCCGGCTCGACCCCGTCCAGGCGCAGTCCGCGGCCTCGGACGCCACCCGCGACCTGAAGGCCCTCCCCGGCATCAACTCGATCGACGCCCCGGTGCCCGCGCCGGACGGCTCGGCCCTGCTCGTCCCGGTGACCCTCGACGGCGATCCGGAGACCTCCGCCGACCGGGTGCAGCCGCTCATCGACACCGTGGCGAGGACCCACGCGTCGCACACCGAGCTGCGGATGGAACTCGTCGGCGCCGGCTCGATCAAGGCCGGGCTCAACGAGATGCTGAGCAAGGACCTCGGCAAGGCGACCGTGCTGAGCCTGCCGGTGACGCTGCTCGTGATGGTCTTCGTGTTCGGCGCGATCGTCGCCGCGAGCGTCCCGGTCGTCCTCGGCCTGTCCTCGGTGCTCGCCGGGCTCGGCCTGTGGGGGGTGGCCTCCCAACTGGTGCCCGATCCGGGGCCGGTGACGCACGTCATCGTGCTGATGGGCATGGCCATCGGGGTCGACTACTCGCTGTTCTACCTCAAGCGCCAGCGCGAGGAGCGGGCGTTGGGCGCCAACAACATCGACGCCATCGAGATCGCGGCCGCCACCTCCGGGCACTCGGTGCTGGTGTCCGGCGTGGTCGTCATGATCTCGATGGGGGCGCTCTACCTCGCCGGGCACATCGCCTTCGAGTCGATGGCCACCGGCGCGGTGCTGGTGGTCGCCATCGCGATCACCTCCTCGCTGACCGTGCTGCCGGCCATGCTGTCCCGGTTCGGCCGCTACCTGGACGCGCCGCGGGTCCCGCTGGTGTGGCGGCTCACCCAGAAGGGCGGGGTCAAGCCGCGGCTGTGGTCGACCATGCTCAAGCCCGCCCTGCGCCACCCGGTGATCGCACTGGTGGTCTCGGTCGGCGCGCTGCTCGTCCTCGCGCTGCCCGCCCTCGGCCTGAAGCTCAAGGCCACCGGGATCGACGACCTGCCCCGGTCGATCCCGGCGATGCAGGCCAACGAGCGGCTGACCCACTCCTTCCCGAGCCAGGCCGACACCCACACCGTCGCGGTGAAGGTCCCGGCCGACCGGACGGCGCAGTTGGGCACCGCGGTGGAGTCGCTGGTCGAACGCGCCTCGCAGGACGACCTCTTCGTGCACAACCCCGCGCCGGTCGTCCGCACCTCCCCCGACGGCACGGTCGCCACCATCGCGATCGGCACCCACTTCGACAGCGGCTCCCCGCAGGCCCGCGCCTCGCTGGCCCGGCTGCGCCAGGACCTCGCCCCGCAGACCCTCGGCACGGTCGCGGGCGCCGAGTTCGCGGTCGGCGGCAGCGACGTCGCGTTCGACGTCGACTACCGGGCGAACGTCATGCACAAGATGCCCTGGGTGCTCGGAGTGGCCCTGGTGCTGACCTTCCTGGTGATGACCGCCGCGTTCCGCTCGGTGGTGCTCGCGCTGATCACCGTGCTGCTCAACGTGCTGTCCGCGGCGGCCTCCTTCGGCCTGCTCGCGCTGATCTTCCAGCACACCTGGGCGGAGGACCTGCTGCACTTCGAGTCCACCGGCCGGGTGGTGGCCTGGCTGCCGCTGATGCTCTTCGTGATCCTGCTCGGCCTGTCGATGGACTACCACGTCTTCGTGGTCAGCCGGATCCGGGAGGCGGCGCGCGGCGGGCTCTCCGTCAAGGAGGCGGTCGAGCAGGGCATCACCCGCACGGCCGGCGTGGTGACCAGCGCCGCGGTGGTGATGGTCTGCGTGTTCGCCCTGCTGGCCTCGCTGAACTTCATCGAGATGAAGCAGATGGGGGTGGGCATGGCCTGCGCGGTGCTGCTCGACGCGACGGTGATCCGGATCGTCGTCCTGCCGGCCGTGGTCACCCTGCTCGGCTGGAAGACCTTCTGGCCCTCGCGGCTCGCGCGCCAGACCACGACCCGGACCCCGCGGATGCCGGCCATCGTGGCCGCCGCGGCGGCGGCCTCGGCGGCACGCACGACCCTCCCGTAACACGGGACCCGTCCAACTCGACGGCCGGGGAAGGGCTTAGCCCCTCCCCGGTCCTTTTCGTGTGCGTTTCGTGCAGGCACCTGGCCACAACCAGTCGTGACAAGGGGTTTGACGCCGACTGTCCCGTGGTGGTTTGTTACGGGAGTTGTAGAATCGCATGCGCGTTCGTCGGCACGTGAACGACCTTCCCGGTGACGGGGGGGCGCAACTGCCGGTGGACGCGCCACGGGGAAGCAGGGGGCGGTCAGGGGGGTGGCCATGCACAGTGACGGCAGCCTCGCCTCGGCGCGCTGGCGCAACGAACTCACCCGGGTCGGGACGTTGTCCGGACGGGAACGGCAGGTCTTCGACCTGATCGGTGCCGGACACTCCAACCGCGGCATCGCTGCCCGACTGCACGTCACAGAGCGCACGGTGAAGGCGCATGTCGCCAACATCCTGGCGAAACTGGGAGTGGAGTCGCGGCTTCAGGTGGGGTTGGTGGCGCAGGTTCATCAACTCATGTACGAAGGTACATGGCCGGACGACCCAGGCGTGTCCGATACTTGACCAGCGCGAATGATACCCAGGCTTTTCCCCTTTGTCAGGCCACCCCAAACACGTCGACCACTGTTGACGGTGGCCGGGCCGAGGTCACAGGAGAAAAGCTTGTGGCTGGAGTTCACCGCTAGGGACGGGGAATTTGGTGTACATCTCCATATTAGGCCCACTATTGATCGGCGACGGTCAGCGCACCGTAGGTCTACGGGCGAAGAAGAATCGCGTGATGCTCACCATGCTGGCGCTCAACGCCGGTCAGGTGGTCGCGTTCGACGAACTGATCGACGAGCTGTGGGGGGAAGCGCCGCTCAAGAACGCGCGCAACGCCTTGCAGGCCAATGTCAAACGCATGCGCAAATCGTTGGCGGAACTTGGTCTGGAGGGGCCGGACCAGGAACTCATCCGCACGGTTGACAACGGTTACATGCTCAACGTCTCGGAGGACGCGGTCGACGCGTACCGGTTCCTGCGGACGGCGGAGAAAGGCGCGGGGCTGGTCAGCGACCGGCCGTACGAAGCGATGGACACGCTCCGCAAGTCGCTCGGGATGTGGCGCGGACCGGCCCTGCTCGACACGAGCGACGGGCCCTGGTGCCGTGCCGTAGCGCTGCGTCTGGACGAGCAGCGCAAGACCGCGCGGGAGGACCTGATCTCGGCCCAGCTGCAAGCGGGCGAGGCGGGGACGGTGGTGGCCGAGCTGAAGCAGTTGCTCGCCCAGTACCCGGAACGCGAGCGGTTCAGCGAGCAGTTGATGATCGCCCTCTACCGGTGCGGCCGGCAGTCGGAGGCCGTCGACATCTTCCACCGCACCCGGAAGTGGCTCGACGACGAGTTGGGGCTCAAACCGAGTCGTCGTCTCCACCACCTCTACCAGGCGATCCTGATGCAGGATCCCTCGCTGTAAGTCCCGTCGGGGCGAGGGCAGTTCGCCCC